>JAFRQN010000208.1 GCA_017428585.1 Bacteroidota bacterium
TAATTCTATTATCTCCATTCTGTCTTGCAGAGGCAATGGAATATCATGTCTTACATTGGCAGTAGTAATGAACATTACATTAGATAAATCATAATCTACTTCTAAATAATGATCATTAAATGCTACATTTTGTTCAGGATCCAAAACTTCCAATAAAGCAGATGCAGGATCTCCTCTGAAATCAGCACTCATTTTATCTATTTCATCCAATAAAATAACAGGATTAATTGAGCCCGCTTTCTTCATAGATTGAATAATACGTCCCGGCATAGCTCCTATATATGTCTTACGATGTCCACGTATTTCTGCTTCGTCTCTTACTCCGCCTAAAGAAAATCTAACAAAATTTCGTCCTAAAGCTCTTGCTACAGATTTAGCTAATGATGTTTTGCCAACACCTGGAGGGCCGACAAAACATAAAATCTGTTTTTTGGCTCTACCTGATAAATTTAAAATTGCAATAAATTCCAATATTCTTTCTTTAGGTTTTTCTAAATCATAATGATCTTCATCTAATATATTCTTTGCATTCTCAATATCAAAATTATCTTTTGTCTTTTTATCCCAAGGAAGACTGGCAAGCATTTCCAAAAAGCTGCGAATAACTGCATAATCAGGCGACAGCATATTGGTAATTCGCAATTTATCCACTTCTTCATTTATTTTAGCTTGAACGGCTTCAGGGAATTTAATTCCTTCAAACATTTTCAAGACTTTGGCAATATCAGGATTTGTTTCATCAGCATCAGATCCTAACTCATTCTGCAATGCACGGATTTGTTCTTGAATATAAAATTTACGCTGATTTTTTTGCATAGTATCATGAATTTTATTATCAATTTCATTTTCAAATCTTGATAATTCAATTTCTGATGCAAGCAATGTATTTAATTTCAAATATTGTTTTTCTAAATTAATTTCATTCAATATCAGCTGCTTATTCTCCATCTTTGACTGCAGATTCGCAGCACAAAAATATAATTTCTGTAGAGGATCTGTCATATTGTTAAATGCAGCTAAAACTTCTACAGGTCTGATTTTCGTATTTTTTATATAATTATTGAACAAATCATTGCATCGACGTATCAAAGCCTGAAGCTTCATACTGTTCTCATCATATTCCTGATTTATAATATCTACCTTAGCTTCTAAAAAATCTTCCTTCTTTAATTTGCGAACTATCTTAGCTTGATAAAGTCCCTCTACCAATACTTTTAATAAATTATTAGGCAGTCTAGTTACTTGTTTTATTTTTACTACAGTTCCATGAGAATATAAATCTGAAATTTCAATAATTTCTTTTGCTGAATCTTTTTGTGCAGTAACAAATATATATTTATTTTTATTATCTATTGCTTCGCTTAATGCCTTTAATGAAGTTGCACGACCTATAAGAATAGGAAAAATCATATTTGGAAATATTATAGTATCCCTTAAAGGCAGAATACTTAAACGCTCTGGAACTTCATTCTCTTTTTTTAATAGATTATTGTCTAACATCTTATCAACAGCTTCTTTAAGATCCTCTATTATTTTATTATCTTTTGCCATATACTATTTTCTTATTAATTATTTTATAATTAAGTTACAAATAACAAAAATAATAAAAATTTTTATTAAAAAAAACTTATTCAATAATAACATTCCAAAATAATAAAACATAATTAGATATAAAATATTATCTTTCTTTTTATTAACTATATAATATATATTTAGTATTAAAAATGTATTTATATATAAAACATATTTTATTTTTTTCGTATATTTGTAAGTTAGTTTAATAAATTAAATTTATAAAAATAATGTTAAAAAAATATTTATTATTACTTAGTTTATTTTTTATTGCAGCTGTTGCAACAGCAGCACCAAAAGAACAAGCCAAAAACAATAATGATAATAAAGTAATTTTTTCAATAGACAATGAAAAATTTACTTATAAAGACGTAAAAAGAGCTTTTGAAAAGACTTCTATGAATAAAAATGCAAACTTTGAGAGTATTTCCAGAGACAGCATTATGAATTTCTTAGATCTTTATATAAACTATAGATTAAAAGTTACTGATGGACTTAATCAAGGTCTCAATAAAGATACCAATCTCTTAAAAGAAATAGACGAAAATCAACGATTATTATGCGAATCATTTATATTTGATAAAGAAATAGTTGAACCTGCTATCAATTATTATGAACAATTAAGAAAGACTGACAAACAAATTGCGTTGATTATGACAACATTTGATATAACAGGAGATACTACTAACGCATATAAACAAATAACATCAGCATTAAAAGAATTAAAAAATGGTGCTAAATTTGATTTTGTTGCACGTAAATATTCTGCTGATACTTCAACTTCAAAATCTGGCGGCGTACTACCTTTATATATAACAGGATTAAAAATTCAAAAAAAATTAGAAGATGCTATTGTAAATCTAAAAGTCGGAGAATATACCCCAGAACCTGTTAAAACAGATTTTGGATATTTCCTAATAAAACTATTAGATGAAAAACCACGTGAAATAATAATGCTTAGCCACATTCTATTAGGCTTCCAATCGCAAGAAGAACAATTTATGGGTAAAAAACCAACAAGCGAAGATTCTCTACGTGCTAAAAATTTAGCAGATAGTGTTTATACACTGCTTAAAAATGGAGCAAGATTTTCTGATTTAGCTAATAAATTTTCTGATGACAAATTATCAATAAGCGAAGGCAAAGGTGGATCTCTTGGTGCTTATTCCCGCTCAACAGGATTAGCAGCATCTGGCACTCATGTTGTAGCAGAAGTAGAAGAAGCAGCATATAATCTAAAAGATAAAGAATTTACAAAACCTGTTATTTCTAAATATGGATATCATATCATAAAAAGAGATACTACTTTAGAATATCCAAAAGATTCAGAACGTGAAGAAATAAGAAATACTTATAGAAGATTATATTATACTCAAGATGAGGAAAAATATTTAGATTCTATGGCTGTAAAATTATGCAATTACAGCCTTAACAATAAAAATTATAAGATATTATTAGATTATGTAGATAAAGATAAAACTACATTAGATACTAATTTTGTAAAATCGATACCAGATGATGTTAAAAAATTATCTTTATACTCTATAGATGGAAAAACTTATTCTGTAAACGATTTTATAACTTCTTTAATTAAAAATCCTGAAATAAAAGTTATTGCAACAAATAAAGAAGGATTTGGAAAAGCTATAAAAAAATTGAATAAGCCTATTATTATAGATAAAATGTACAAATCGAATGAATTTACATCAAAATATCCAGAATTA
>JAFRQN010000209.1 GCA_017428585.1 Bacteroidota bacterium
TAGCGCAATCCATACCATCACCACCATTAACATACGACCATTGATTAGCTGTAAAGCCATATCCACGTGTACCGTTATCTTGAGCGCCTGCTAAAATAATATAAGGATTTTGTTTAGAGTTGTCAAATTTATAGAATTGAGTGATAGCTAATCCATCATTTACTGCAGTCCAGCCTGTACCGCTGTTTTCTGTATAATCTATACCACCATCATGACCAGCATATAATCTATTGCCAACGTAACGCAAATCGTGAATATCTGCATGAACATAAGGTGCTTCATAACCAGCGTACCAATGAGCTACCAATTTAAAAGTCAATCCTGCATCAGTACTATACCAAATATTTACACCACCAATAAACAATTTATTTGGATCTTTAGGATCTACTGCTAAAGCTAAATCATAATATCCTTGTCCTTTTGTAGTTCTTCCAGCATCGCCCCAATCAAGATAGTTCTTTTTATTCTTTGAGAAAAGATTAGTATTATACCAAGTTTCACCAGCATCATCAGAAGAGATTAAACTAAGGAAACCGCCATCGTTGTTAGAAGACAATACATAAAGAACATCAGGCATAGCATCAGAAACGCCCATACAAGTTCTACGAGCGCCTTCTATTTCTTTTATTTGAGTCCATGTTTCACCGCAGTCAGTTGATTTAAATATAAAGTTCTTCATTGTTACGCCGCTGCTTACATTCATTGACATAGAAGAAGCATAAAGAGTATTAGGATCTTTTGGTTTTTGCTTTAAATCTGACAAGTGCATTTCTGCAGTTTTATATTCCCAAGTCTCGCCGCCATCAGTAGATTTCATAATACCTTTGTTTGATGCAGCAATTACTATATTTTCATTATCAGGATGAACCCAAATTTTTGTTACTAAGTTAGAATTAGATGTAGAGAATTTTTTGCCAGTCAAATCCCATGTTTTACCGCCATCTGTTGTTTTTATAATACCGATGCTGTAAAACTTAAATGATGAAATAGCGCCATCATTATCACCAGTTGCAACATAAACAACAGAAGGATTAGAAGGAGCAATAGCAATATCAGATACACCTAATGAAAGGAATTCTGTCTGAGCAAGCGGAGTCCATTTTTTACCGCCGTTTGTACTTTTCCAAACACCGCCGGAAGCAGAACCTGCCCATATTTCATTTAAGTTATTAGGATTGCCTTTTATAACATTGATTCTACCAACACCAGCATTAACACCAGATCCAGGAGGATCAGCCAAAGGACCTATTTCCTTCCATTCCGGCATAGACAATAATTTATTTGTACGTTTTAAATTATTTGTCTCTTCCTTCATTTGTTTCCAAGCGTTATAATACAATTCAGGTGAAGGAAAATCGCCATTAGGAAGAACACGAGTCTCCCAAAAATGACGCCAACGATTAAACTGCTTGTATTCGCCTTTTCGTTTATCAACGCCTACTGTATCCCAATATTTTAATCTTGCATCACGTGCTCTAAAGAAATTATTATCCACAGAATCTGGATAAATAATACTACGCTGTGCATTTGACGGAACATTATATACCATCATTAAAACAACAGCCAACAATAAATAATTAAGGCATCTTTTCATAATTCTATTCTTATTAATTTATAAAATATTCAAAGTTATTAAAGTTATTGTAAATTAGGATTGACCGTGACCTGAAATGACACACCATACAGTCCTAATAATAATTTCAAAATCCAGTTGTAATGATATATTTTCTATATAATAAAAATCATCTTTTGTACGACTTTTTATTTCATCAATACTTAAAGTATGCGGTTTATACTTTACCTGCCACCAGCCTGTAATTCCAGGTCTAACCAGATGGCGTCTCTTGTAGTAATGAAGTTCTTTTGCAAATTCTTCCACAAATTTTGGCTGTTCTGGTCTTGGACCAACAACACTCATATCGCCAATTAGTACATTATAAAATTGTGGAATTTCATCTATATGAGTCTTTCGAATAATTTTTCCAAATTTTGTAACACGTGGATCGCCTATTGCAGTCCATTGCTGATTTTCAGGATCAGTACATTTGGCTTGCGCCATAGATCTAAACTTATAGATAGTAAATATCTTATTATTCAATCCAACTCTTGGCTGAGAATAAAAGACACTGCCCTCTGATTCCAGCTTAATAATAAGAGCTACAAGAAGCCATATTGGCATGCCAACAACAATAACCAAAATACTAAAAACAATATCAAATAATCTTTTTATAGCTATTTCCCATGGCCTCAATAATTTTGTATTTACTTCAATAAGAGGTATTCCATAAATATTTTGAGTTCTTGACTGACCTGTAAAATGATCATACAAATTTGGTTCTATATTTACTCTTATTCCATTTTCTATACAGACATCCGCTAAATTAAACAATAATTCAGAATCAGTCTTTGAAGCTGAAAAAACTATTTCTTCAATCGTTTTCTTATATTTATCTATTATCTGATCAAATACTTTTGCATCACCGCAATATATATTCTCGTCTATATTGTTTTCTTTTAAATAATTTACAAATTCTTCTTTATTGTCTTTAATTGAAACTATACTGCAGACGCTATATCCCCAAGATACATTTTTTTTAGAGCGATTATAAAAATCTACAACGCTTTCTTTATCGCCTATCAACAAAATAGGAATCTTTATAATACGTTTTATTCTTAATTTAATTTGAATACGCCTTGCTATAAATCTAAAAATAGTAAAAGAGCAAGTCATAATAATAAAATAAATTAGGAACAGCATTCTAAAATCGGCAGTATTATCTGCGAATATCAGCAATGCTATTATAAAACAGCCGATAAAAGACGTTCTTATAATAGAAAAAAACTCGTTAAACGGCGAACGTATATGCCAATTTCTATACATTCCAGAAAGATAAAATATCAAATACCAAAAAACAGACATCAATATACTGCCTGAAACATAGTCTGCTATTGTTGGTACAGTAGGAACATTAAATAAATTACTAAAGAAACGCAAATATAATTGAGCTGCAAAACCAAGCCATATAGCTATAGTATCTGCTATCCACTGCAAAAATATTTGAGATGTTCTGCTGTTTGTTAATTTATTAATATTCATTCTATTTATGTTTCTGTATTTCTATCTTTTTATTATAAATAACAATAATTATATTAAAGTTTATATATTTATTTTCTTGTCAACTTCTTTGCACTGCAATAAAAATGCTTCCAAACGAGACTCTATCAACTGAGAATAAGGTGTTCCATCGCTTTCTATTGTCAAAAATGGCAAAGGATAATTTTTAGGAAGTTCCTTTCCATCAATAGTATTTATTTTATATTTAGAGTTATAAATCTGTTTTGCTTTAATTTTACAATCAACAGTCATTTCAGGCACTGTAACAGCCTCTGCAAAACGAGTCGGCATACAGCCAAACGGCCCGAAATTAATTACTCCATAATACTTATCAAAAATATCATTCAATGCAATTCCCAGTGTAAGTCCTGGTTCACCCTTATATTCAAGCGGCACTATATGCTTGCTGTGTTTCAAAATTGCTTCTATATTCATTCTTTCAAACTTATAATAGCCTGAAAGTTCTAATGCTTTCTTAATCTTTTTCTCTGCATCCTTCATAAAGAAATTACGAAGCATACGTTCAAAACGTTTTATTATAGATTTATCAGATTCAAGCAGATCAATAGAAATCAAATAATCAATATAAGCAATCCATTCGCTGATATAAGCCGTTTTTAATACAAAACCATTCTTAGCGAAATATTCTGTCAAGTTTTTATTTGCAAAAACATCACGTCTGCAGAATATTTCTCCTATCATTGCAATATACTTAAATTCTGATATATCAACTTTTGAAGGAACTTCTTTTTTGATAGTCTTGGCAAAATCTTCCAAATAAGAATATAAATTCTTAGGATTATTTCTAAATTTTTCAAGCAGTTTGTCAAACTCGCGATAAAAGATCTCTATACCTTTTTCAGGCGATACAGCATAAGTCAATATTCCTGCTTTAATATCATCCAATACATCTGTTGCAATAATAGATTGTATTGCGCGAACAGACCAATCAGTACCAAGACCAGCAAAACCATCTTCATTCATTAAGACCATTGGAACTATATTGCCTAATTTCTTATCTTTTATCATTTGTTCCAAAAAATTAGGATATTGTCCCAATCGGCAGTTGCCAGCTCCCTGTACTTGAAAATATACAAGCAGTCTGTCTTCATTAGGATGTTCTTCTAAGTACTGCAATAAATTTCCAGCCATTAAAATTATAGGCAGACACTCTTTGCCCGAAGCATACTGACGTCCCAACTGCATTGATCTGCTGCTGTGGATTGGAAGACCAACAGAATCTATTCCACAACTTCTAAAGGATTCAGCAACCATGCGTGTTGCCAGTTCGCTCATTGCAGGAATCAATACCAAAACTCTCTTATCGTTCAAAGGGACACGCTCTCCGTCAACTGTAATAAATGTTGCAATAGGATCTGTAAATTCTAATCTTGCAGCGTTATTTTGCTGTTTGTCTGCGTTATCAGCCTGATTGTTGTTTATAGCGTTAAGTCTTCTATAATTTTTTATAATATCTATTGCAGCTGCAACTCTTGTAGTTATTCCAGCATCTGCGGAATGGCTGTCCAGTTCCAAAGTAAGAGAAGGTTTTTCTCCCATTGCTACTCTAAATCTATTTAAGATCATTGAATCTGGAGCACAAGAGAAATTTGTTATATATGTTGCAAACAACTGCGGATTATCTCGGATAATTTTAGCGGCTTTTAAAATTCTGTGTCCTGCTTCCCAATACATAGTTGGAATTTCATCGCAATCATTTAATTCAAGCATATCCAAAGGAATAACAGGAATAGAATTTGACACAAATTTATTTGGAATACCTTTATTGGCATTATTCGGAGTAGAATTATAAGTCCTTCCTACCAATACTATAGCAAAATTATCTGGATTATTTTTCAATTCTTTAATAAAATCGCCGCCTATTTTACGTAGTTCTTTTTGGCAGTTAATCTGCATTTCAACTGCATAATCAAATGCTTCTTCTATTAAATTATAGTTTTCTTTGCCAATTAATTTATTTGCAACTTTTACAAAATCCTGCTTAGCGTTCTTAAGTCCATTATTGAAATTAATGCTTGGAGACAGTATTCTATCTTTTATATTGTCTATATCTTTATAAGCCTGCGAAATTATATAAGGTTCGCCTGTAACAAAAGCGCACGCGCAATTAAAATCCAACCTCTGTACTTCTTCTTTTTCTGCATCCATTTCAAAGACAGCAGGCATAAAAACATAATCGACTTTCTTATTTACTAAATCTTTAAACAAGCTGACTGCGAGCTGCATCGGGAAACAGAAAGAAGTGTTTTCACGTTTGGAGCTGTCTGCATCCAATTCATTAGACAAAACAACCTTAAATCCTAATTTTGTAAAGAAATTATAATACAAAGGATATAAAGTATGAGTATAGAATGAATTATTTATACCTATTACTTTTGCATTATTCGGCAGTGAAACAGCAGGAGCATATTTTTCAAAAACTAATTTATTTCTAACTTTTACTAAATCAAGTTCCGCTGTTTGCTGTTCAGATTCAATTAATGTATTTTTATTGCTGTCAAAATCAATTTTCAAATTACTGTATTTATCGCATGCGCCTCCGAAAGGATATTTTTTCCCTTCTATAGAAAAGACGCCTATTTTGCAGCCTATGTCGCATTGTTCTTTTGTACCTTGACAAATGAAACTGCCTGTTTGTTTTATTTCTCTATTTATAAGAGTATTTAAATCAAATAACTGTTTTTCTGTCAATCCCAAATTGATTTTTTCTTTTACCTGCAAAGCGACGCCGAAAGCGCCCATAAGACCAGGTTCAGGCGGTACGATAATATCTACATTAGCAAGCGCTGCCATTGCAACAGGAACAGCTTTATTGTAGCATACGCCTCCCTGCATAAATATTTTATGTCCTACTGGTCTATTGTTTTTTACTCTATTTAGATAATTCAGGCAAATAGAATAAGTTAGTCCTGCAACAATATTTTCTTTGCTTATACCTTCCTGCAATGCTGTTTTTATATCGGAACTAATAAAAGCGGCGCATTGATCGCTGAAATTAGGAGGATTTTCACCCTTAAATGCAAATGTTTCAAGCTGTTCAAGAGATATATTTAATGTTTCCTTTGCAGCCTCTTCTATAAATGAGCCTGTACCAGCGGAACATGCTTCATTCATTGCATAATCTACAGGAACTCTATTTATTAAATGAGTATATTTAGCGTCTTGACCGCCTATTTCAAAAATAGTATCAACTTCTGGATCATAATATACTGCCGCTGCTGCATGTGCTGTAATTTCATTATACACACTTGTAGTTAAAGCGTGCAGCGCTGCAATCTGTCGGCCTGATCCAGTAGTACCCAATCCGATTATATTGACATTTTGAGGTATTTGTTCCAATAAACTTTTATAGCATTTTTTTGACGCTTCTATCGGATTTCCATTTGTATATAAATATACGCTTGCAAGAACAGCGTCATCTTTAGTTGAAACAAGTACGGCTTTTGTTGTTGTCGAACCAACGTCCAAACCTAAAATACATTCTTCATTGTTTTCTGCTGTTCTGCGGGCTGTATTTTTAAATGTAACTCTGTCTTTAAATTTATTTAATTCTTTATTAAATATAAAAGAAGACTTAGATTCTAAAAATATATTTCTGTTTAATGGGAATTTTATAACGTTGTTGCTATGTGCGTAAACAGCTGCTCCCAATGCTTCAAAATATGTAGACTCTTCTAAAATAGAAAAGTTTATATTTTTGTCGGCGAGAAACTGCATAGCTAATTTATTGCGGGTTACAGAGCCAGTCAATAGTATTTTGTTGTACTGTCTGCCGTGCAGCAATTCTTCTATTTTCTCTGAAAGCATTTTACAGAGACCTGCAACTACATTTTCTTTTGGAACGCCTTTATTAAGCGCGTGAGTACAATCTGACTTGCAGAAAACTGAACAACGGCCTGATACTTTATATATATCTATATCGCTTTTGACGTTATTGACTTCGTCAAAAGTTAGATTCATTCTTTTTATCTGCTGCTGAAAAAATTCACCTGTACCTGCTGCGCATTTATTTTTTGAATAAACATTTGTTATTTGAGAATTGATAATATTATATAAAATAAATGTTTCAGCCCCCAAAGACGCAATAGCATCAAAATTTACATTATATTTCTTTGTTATAAATTCCAATGCATACGAATTTGCTTCAGCCTCAGATATATTAGTTAATTTTGCAACATTACGGAATTTCCGACCAGTTATAACTACATTTGTTTCTTCAAGTTCTGCATCTGTTAAATTATTAAAGTAATCATCTAATATCTTTTTAGGTTCGCCGTTATGTAATTTTTGTATAACTTTTTGTACTTTTATATTATTTGAGTTGTTTCGTTCTGTTTCAACTATAGATA
>JAFRQN010000210.1 GCA_017428585.1 Bacteroidota bacterium
AAACGAACATTCTGTGATGACTTAAAATACAATATTGTTTGTAACTCTGATGGAACTGAACATATTGGTTGGAATAATCCAAATAAAACATCTATATATAATGAAAATATTATTGCCTATATGGCAGTTAATGGATATACTCCTGAAGCAAAACATAGATATCTTATGAGATGTGGTTATAAAACAGGGATTGAGCAGTCATTTGGGTTTATGGTTCGCAAAGATAATTGCTTATGTAAATTACCATTGTTTGTATCAAAATTATTTCCACAGGATGCTTGGTATGAAAAAGATGTTTATAATACAACTTCTGATGGTGGAGATGCTTATACAAAGGATAAAGAATTTCTTAAATCCTGTCTGATTTATACATGTCTCTCCAATCAAAACAAGTGCTTGTCATTCACTGGTTCAGATGGTCGTTATTATCGCAATGAACTTTGTTTTGATACAACAAATGGCGATACAGTTGCCTCTATTGATTTAAATAAATATACATTAGATAATGATGAAAAAGAACTTATAAATATGTGGAATAAAATCTTAGAGGAGGCAAAATCAACTTCAAACTATAATCCTACACTTACTTATGGTGTGTACCAAATTGAAAAAGAATTAAATACATCTCATAAAGAAAAGAAAGGAAATAAAGATATAATAATATATGATTATCCAAATTTAAACGGATATTTGACTTCCTTAAAAGAAATGCTAAAATTATATTATAATACTCATATTACAGAAAAAATGTTTAAATATGAATTGCTGAAATAGAAAAAATATCCCTATGTTGTGTTAAACAACATAGGGATTCTATTAATATATTAACAAATCCAATTTAGATAATTCTGAATTTATTGTAATAATTTATTAGATTAATTAATAACTAAATTATTTACAGCTTCCTTAAATACTTCACCTCTATGTTCAAAATTTAAGAATTGATCAAAGGACTTGCAGGCAGGAGAAAATAAAACAATATCTCCTTCCTTTGCTATTTTGTTTGCTATATTTACTGCATTATTTAAATTTCCAGCTTTATAACATGGTTTTTGAGCTGAATATCTATTGAATATAGCTTCTTCTTCTTTTCCTATTGTGATAATACTGGAAACATTTTTTTTCACTAATTTATCTAATAATGAGTAATCATTATTATCACCTAATCCTCCAGCAATCCATATAATAGGTCGATTATAACTTGATAAAGCATACCACGCCGCATTAATATTTGTAGCTTTAGAATCATTTATATAATCAATATTTCCTATAGTTTTTACAAGTTCTAATCTATGTTCAACGCCTTTAAATTGCATTAAACTATCTCTAAGATTCTCATTTGAAACTTGCCAAATTTTTGCAACTATTCCTGCAGCCATAGAGTTATATTGATTATGTACACCTGGCAAAGCAAGTTCATTTATTTGCATTATTTCCTCTTTTTTATGTTGTGCTTGATATATTATTTTATTATTCTCAATATATATTCCCCTATTTACTTTATGTTGAGAAAAATAAAGTTTATTTGCATTTATTTCTGTATTATTAATGTATTCATTTAAAATTTCATCATCAGAATTAAGTATTAAATAATCATTCTCTGTTTGATTTTGTGTTATTTTAAATTTAGCTTTTATATAATTCTCCATACTTCCATGATAGCTAATATGATCAGGAGTAATATTTAATATGATAGCTATATGAGGTCTAAATGTTTTAATATATTCTAATTGATAACTGCTTGTTTCAAGAACAATATAGGTGTCATCGCTTATTTTATCAACAAAATCTGATAATGGACTTCCTATATTTCCTGCAGCAACACTTTTGAATTTATTGTTTTGCAGTATATAGTTTATCAAAGTTGTTGTTGTAGTTTTTCCATTTGTTCCTGTTATAGCAGCAATAGGATTTTTTAATTGAGATGAAGCAAATTCTAATTCACTGATAATAGGAATATTTTTTTGTATTGCTTTTAAAATAATTGGAGCATAAGGAGGTACTCCTGGTGAAGTGATAATGCAATCGCAATTTTTTAAAGCTTCATCAGAATTTTTGCCAAATTCATATTTACAATTATTTAATGTTTCTAATTCTTTTATTGCTGATTGAAACTTTTCGGCTGGAGATAACTCGGTTAAGAATACATTATGGCCTTTTCTTACAGCTAATTTAGCAGCTGCAATTCCACTTCTTGCAGCACCTATAATACAATAATTCATCTTATTCCCCCATTTTATTAGATTAGAATATTGTTTTAAACTCAACTTTTTGATTTTATGCTGTCTTTATTTTACAAAAATAATAATTTTTTATATTTTTTATTCTATTAGTTTTCAACAGTTATAAAAAATAATTAAAACATATATTCAAATTAAACATATTATTTTTGTTATATTATAATAAAAAACTAATAAAATTTAATAAATAATTTGTATTTTTAAATTTTAAATATTGAGTAAACTATAAAATAATAATTAATAAATTGGTTTTTAGAAAATATAGCTAATAATAGTGGAGTAAAATATGTATAGATTGTTCTTATCATTGCTGTTAAGTGCTTTTGCATGTATTTCTGTTTTTGCTGTTCCAATGGAAGCTATACAAGCAAAAATATCTAATAATAATAAAATAAATAGTATTAAGATAAATAATAATTTAGATTATCATAATAATATTATTTTATTAAAAACAAAGAAAATGCAAAATATAGATAAGAATAATAATGTTATTCTATCAGATAAACTTAGCAATAAAATAGAATCATTAGGCGTGGTTATAAATAATGTTCGTTCTCCATTTGCTAAATATTACTATAATAATGGAGTACAGCTTGAAAGCAGCAACTATGGAATAGAACGTATATGTGAAATATCAATAGAGCCAAATAATGACATTTATAAAATATGTCAAGAATTAATGAAAGATGAAAGTGTAGAATATGCGGAACCTGCGCCAATTAGACAATATTTTGATTTTGTTCCTAATGATCCAAGTATTTCGAGTCAATGGCATTTAAAAAACATAAATATATATGAAGCATGGGAAATAGTTAAAGATAAAACAGGTGTATTATTAGGAATTGTAGATTCTGGTACTGATATAGATCATGTAGATTTGATAGATAATATTTGGACTAATCCTAATGAAATAGAAGATAAGAAAGATAATGATGATAATGGTAAAATAGATGATATACATGGTTGGGATTTTGTAGGAAACATAACAACTAATGATATATCTTATGGTCGTTGGAAAGAAGATAATAATCCTTCTACTCATTCAGATAATAATCAACATGGAACTCATGTTGCTGGTTGTGCAGCTGCTGTAACAAATAATAAGATAGGTGTAGCTGGTACAGGCATGAATTGTAAAATTGTAGCAAGTAAACACGCAGTAGATTCAAGAACGGATTATGGCATATTTAGAGGATATGAAGGTATTTTATATCTTGCTAAATTAGGAGCCAAAATAATAAATTGCAGCTGGGGTGGAAATGCTTATGGTGAAACTGAACACGATGTTTTAAGAGAAGCGGTTGCTTTAGGTTCTATTATTTTAGTTGCAGCAGGAAATGAAAGCAGAGATATAGATATACATCCATTATATCCTGCCAGTTATGAAGAATGTATTGCTATAGGAGCAACAAGTACTAACAATAAAGCAGCAGATTTTTCAAATTATGGTTATAAAACAGTAGTTTTTGCGCCTGGTTATAACATATATGCTACGTTGCCAAACAATAAATATGGCGCATTAAGCGGTACATCTATGGCAACACCAGTTGCTGCTGGAGTTGCAGGTTTAGTAATGTCAGTATTCCCAGAATATACATCAAAACAACTTGAACATCAGTTAAGAAGCACTGGAGATAATATTGTTTCAACAGATCAGTATAAAGTTTTTAAGAAAATAAATGCTTATAATGCTGTAACGTATAATAATCCTGATTATCCAGATAAAGTTGTACCAGGAATATCAGTATCTAATATTAATTTGCCGCCATTTGATAAATTAGTAAATTATTCAAAAAAAGAATTAACTTTGACATTAAAAAATTATATAGGGAAAGCTAATGATTTGGTAGTGGAAATATCAAGCTTAGATGGTTATGTTGTTTCTTCAAAATTTGAGCAAAGTTTTGAACTTGGCAGTATGGATATAAATGAAGAAAAAACAATATCTTTGGATATTCAGGTAGATTCTCTTTGTGGTATATCTGATGGTAAAGCAAAATTATTAATAGAATATGGGGATGGAGAATTCTATGATTTTGAGGTTATATATATACCTATAAATATATCAACAGATAATAAATATGTTTTAACAAATGTTTATGGTGCAGATGAAAGCAGCCAGGTTTATTATAGTTTCCATAATTATAATGATGGAGTTGCTTTTGCGGTAGGTGGTATATTTTCGGGCAATACACTTGCTTCTCCAATTTTACAAGTTATACCAGATAATGTAACATATTCATCAATGAAAACCTTTAAAACTCCGCAATCAAGTATACCTTACGTAGTTCATGCTCTGACAACTAATAAATTACTCATTGCTTCTGCAACAAGTAGAGGTAAATCTTTCCTTACATATACTACTGATAGATTAAGTAATAATATACAATACATTGAAACTACTAAGCTTACTCCTTTTATTAATTATATAACATTCTTTGATAGTAATAATGGTATAATTTTAGGAGATCCTAATTCCTCAAATTATTGGGGTATTGCAATATCAAGCAATGGAGGTAAGGAATGGAAAACATTAAATACTTCAATTCCTGCAGAAGCAAATGAAACTGGTCTTATAAATGTAGCAACAAAATTAGATACAAATGTTTGGTTTGGAACTACTAAGGGAAAAGTAATTAAAATAAATAGAGGTGGTTCTGTTTGGACTTTGGATACAGTTTGTATGAATTCTATAATAATGTCTTTAGGCTTTGCAAATGAAAATAGAGGTGCTGCTATATATGTTGATTTAAAAGATAATAATTATTATTTAGCTACATACGATGGTAAAAAATGGAGCAAAGGCGTTTTTGATTTTCAAAAATAACAACTTCAAATATTCCTCAATATATTTATGGTACTTCTACAGGTATGTTTATTGTTGTTTTTGATAATAATGCAGTTTATTCTAGTAAGGATTTTGGAAGGAATTGGAGTAGATTGCCTAATAAAGAATTATATGATGCTAAATATATTACAACTATTCCTCAGGATGATAGTAAAAAGATAAAGTTGGCTTCTTATGGTTTATCTGTACAAAATAATAGTTTAAAAGAAAAACATTTTTGTCCATATTATGTGCGTGAAATATCAACTATATCTTTACCATTTGCTGCAAAACATACTGTGAAATTAACTCCAGAAAATAAATTGTATTTTGATAAGATAGAACTTGGCAAAGATTCTGTACAATCAATAAAGATTGAAAATACAGGAAATAGAACATTTGTTATAGGTGATGTTAGAATAGTTCCAGCTAATTCAGAAACATCTGATTTGGATTTCTCAGTAAAAAAATATGATAATTCTATATCAGTATATTCTTCTGGCAGTATGGAGATATCATTTTCACCAAAGACGGCAGGTGAAAAAATAGCTTATCTTTATATAGCAAATAATAGTGAAACAGAAGAAATTGTATATGAACTTAGTGGTAATGGTGTATTTATAGAATTTTCAGAATTACAGGCAAGTAAAACAGAACTGCGTTGGGATTATACAGAAAATAGCGAGGAAAGTAATTTCTTTAACGAATTTAGTATTTCTTTGACCAATATAGGTAATATTCCGCTCAATATTACTAATTGTGAAATTGTTCCTATTCTTAATGGTACTAATCCTAAGGATTTTACAGTTGATATTGTTAATAAATTGCCAGTTGAAATTGGTACTAAAGAAGTGGTAAAAATGAATGTTTCTATTTCATTACAAGATACTATTACTTATGCTCGAGAAGCATCACTTGTTTTATATAATACTGGAAAGCAGCCAGAATATAAAATATCTTTAGTTGTAATAGGTGATGAGGTATATCATGGTTCGGTAGTGTTCATAGAAAATAGTGAAGTATTTTCTTACCCATATCCTAATCCTTGCAAAAATAATATAAAAACATCGGTTTTATTAATGGAACCAGAATATTATAGTATAGACTTATATGATATAAGTGGAAATAAAATAAATACTGTATATACAGGATATGGAATAGTAGGAAGTAATGAAATAAATATTAATTTCGAAAATATTGCTGCAGGGAATTATTATTTATTATTAAATTTAGGTGATAAACATTATTTAAATAAAATAACTAAACAATAAAACAAAGTCAATATAACAAAAATTCTATTTTATCGTAAAAAATAAAGCAATGAAACATAAAATACCTATACCAGATAATCCTGATAGTGTAGTTTCCCAAATGGAAAATTTTATTAAAATTGTAGAGCTATTAAGACAAGATTGTCCCTGGGATCATGAACAATCACATAAATCTTTATCACATCTATTAATAGAAGAAGCCTATGAAGCAGTAGATGCAATAAATAAGGGAGATATGAATGAGTTAGCTAAAGAATTAGGTGATATCTTGTTGCATATAGTTATGCATAGTATAATAGCCTCGGAAACAAATGAATTTAGTTTTATTGATGTTATAAAATCAATTAGTAATAAAATGATATATAGACATCCTCATGTTTTTGAAATTGATGGGAATGATACGGGAAGTGAAATAAATACCTCAGAGCAAGTTTTGGATAATTGGGAAAAAAGAAAAATGAAGGAAGGACGTACATCTGTATTAGAAGGGGTTCCAGCAGATTTACCATCGCTTTTAAGGGCAGAACGAATTCAAGAAAAAGCAGCAAGAGTTGGATTTGATTGGATAAATAAGCAGGATGTTTGGGCTAAAGTACATGAAGAGTTAGGTGAATTAAAAGAAGAGATTGATTCTAATAATCAAAATAAAAAGGAAGCTGAGTTTGGTGATGTTTTTTTTGCATTAGTTAATGCTGCTAGATTTGAAAAAATTGTGCCTGAACATGCATTACAATTAACTAATTTAAAATTTACAAAACGTTTCCAATATATTGAAAAACGTGCAAAAGAATTAAATCTAAATCTATCCGATATGTCGCTTGAAGAAATGGATAGATTTTGGAATGAGGCAAAACAATTAGAAAAAGAAGATAATAAATAATAGAAGAGAAATAATATATGATAAAAGAAGAACTTAATCAGTTATCAAAACATATTGCCATTTATATTGATCCTAATAGAGCAAATTCTATACTCATGGAACTCAATAAAATTATAGATTATATTTCTATCTTGGATAAGTATGAACTGCAGAATGATATGGAAATATGTAAGCAGATGACAGAAGGACAGAATAGATGGCGGACAGATGAAGTAAAGCCATCGCTAAATTTACATGATGCATTATTAAATTCTACTCGAAAGAATGAGATTTTTTTTAAGGTTCCTAAAGTTATAGAGTAAATGAATATTATAGGTATTATTCCAGCAAGATATGGTTCAACAAGATTACCAGCCAAACCGTTGCTTAAAATAAATGGAAAACCATTAATAATTATTGTTTGGGAAAATATGAAAAAATCAAAATTAATGGATAGAGTAATTGTTGCAACTGATGATGAACG
>JAFRQN010000211.1 GCA_017428585.1 Bacteroidota bacterium
CAATGGCAAGGAATTTACATTAACAGTAAAAGTAGAAGATCAAGGTATAGGTTATTTATGTGAATATCAATGGTATAAAGATGGTGTAGCGATACCAAATGCAACAGATTCATATTACTTAGTACAAAATGCAAGTTTAAGCGATGCGGGCAAGTATTATGTAGTAGTAACAAGCATGAAGGGTTGCGGCGAGACTAAGTCAGCAGAGGCAACAGTAACATTGAAAGATAGTTACTTAGAAGAAATAGGTGCAAATACAGAAATGCATATAAATTCTATATTGCCAAGTCCAGCCACATACAAAGCAACAATGAAATATACATTAAGTCAGAGTACACAAGTAGTAATAAAGATGTTAGATATAACAGGACGTAATTTAGGCAACATCTATACAGGTTATGGAGAAGCAGGCGAGAATGAACTAGTTCTTGACTTAAGTTCATACACAAGCGGTACATATTACGTTGTATTAGAATCTAACAACAAACGTGTAATTCGTTCATTAATCATTAGTAAATAAAAAAATAACATAATTTAATAACGTACTTTTTAATGTACAAACAACAAATTAATTAAATCATATAACGCATAAAAAACTTCGATAGCCCATCTAAGATGGGCTATTTTATTTTAAATTATTCTTAAATATAATTAGTTCTGTATAGTAATTATTTAATAATTATAATACTATAAATTACATTTCAATTATAATAAAAATAATGTTATATATAAATAGATTATAATACAGGAATGTAAATATTTTTATATTCTATTATAAATATTCTTTTATGTGTTTTGTATAGCAATTTGTGGAAAATTATTTCATGTTGTTTTGTTAATTTAAAATTAACACAAATTAACTATACGATAAGTAGTGAAATTTTACAAACTTATAGATTAATTAAAATTAAAAATTACATAGATAATATTTTTTTTATACAAAAATAAATGTAAAAATATTTATAATTTTAATGTAATTTTTTACAAAAAATTTGTTTCTTTTTTTTGATTTTTATATTTTTGCATCATAATCTTTGTATAAAAAATCTTATAATGAAAATAAAATTCAAAATAAGACTACATACAAAAATTTTTATATGCGGAATATAAAAAATAATTATAAAATAAAAATCGGAGTTTTTTATGAGAAAAAGATTAATTAATTTAGTTCTTTTTTTCTTGTTGTTTGTAATTACTTCTGTAGTTGAAACAACAGCCCAAGAAATAACATTAGGAGTACCATATACAAGTACATCCTACTATCCTTACTATTATCAAAATAGTTATGCAGAATTTATAATCCATAAAGGACAATTAGGTCCAGATCCTATTACTATAGAACGATTATCATTCCTTCCATGGAGTATCAGTCGTAGTAATATGCACTCAATGGGTGAAGTTTCTATTTATATGAAACTTACATCAGATTCACTTGTAGTTTCTTCTCCTACTTATAATTTAAGTGATTATCAATTAGTATATGAACCAAATCCTCTTGAGATTCGTGGTTGGTATAATGAATGGATTGATTATAATTTGGATTCTGAGTTTGAATATGATGGTGAACATAATATCAGTGTAGTTATACATCATCAAGCTCCAGAATCAAGATCATCATCTTATTATTATTTGGCAGCTAACTATGTTTATTATGGATACGGATATATAACAAGATATGGATATAACAGCAGCAGTATGACAGCTGCACCAACATCTTATGGTACAGCATCATATATCCCATATATGAAGATTAATAGAGACGATATGAAATCTCCTAAATGGACTGCTATTTCTGATAATGATCATGCTTTAGCATATTCATACAATGAGGGCTATAGAGGCGGCTCAGGTAATAATTTATATATGTATTATGATTATGGTGCCTATGAATGTCAATATGGTGCAGCTATGTTAGGCAATCAGCCAAGAACTATTAATAAACTGAGATTTTACGTTATGTATAGGAATGGTACAATAGGAGGGCAGTCTCAGAGATTTAAAATATATCTTAAAAATGATGTACCTTCTTCTTTGGCATACGGAGCAAGCTGCAATCAGTCAGTAGATACATCAGATTATACAAAAGTATTTGATGGCACATACACAATATCACAAACGTATGGTAATTTCTGGCAGGAAATAGAATTAGACGAGCCATTCTATTATGACGGCAGTTCAAATTTATATATGCTGTTTGTAACAAATACTGGTTCATATTTATATAACTATAATTATTTCTTTACATTCAATAATCCATCTTATTCAGGAAGATATACATATAGTTCATATTATCCAAATTGGCAGTATGGTACTAATTATTTCCCAATGTGTGATTTTGTTGGACCAGCA
>JAFRQN010000212.1 GCA_017428585.1 Bacteroidota bacterium
CATTTCTATTATTTATATTAAAAATCATCTTAAAATGATTTTGTAATCATTTTTAATAATTCTAATTTATTAATAGCAGCTTATTAATAGCCAAAAGATCTTAGCATATTAGGTTTATCCCTCCATTTATCTCGTACTTTGACAAACGCTTCAAGATATACTGGATGATCTAAATGTTCTTCTATTTGTTTGCGGGATATTTCTAATATTCTTTTAAGTTTTTCTCCATCTTTTCCTATAATAATTTTCTTCTGCGTATCGCGCTCTACTATAATTTCTGCATTGATGAACCATTTCCCAAATTCGCGTTCTTTAAATTCTACGATTGCAACCTCTGTAGAATATGGCACCTCATCGCTGT
This sequence comes from Bacteroidota bacterium, assembly GCA_017428585.1. Lineage (GTDB taxonomy): Bacteria > Bacteroidota > Ignavibacteria > Kapaibacteriales > UBA2268 > JAAYTD01. Next base: position 362 of record JAFRQN010000212.1, read on the forward strand.
AGGACAAGAAAATATTTTCTCTGATAATTTCTGATACAAAAAAACGTTCTGGCTGAGTGCTCAGCAAATCTTCATCATAGAAAAATTCGCCTTCAGGCATATAGTTTGAAATTATATTTATTATTCTTTTATATAATTGTTTTTCTTTTAATGCAGAAATAGGTACTATCTCTTTGAACATTTTGGATTCATCAAAATATTTTATCAAAGGCAGTACATCTTTGCTGTCTTTCAGCAGATCTATTTTATTTAACAGCAGAATTATTGGTTTATTTTCATCTTTGAAAAAATTATACAATTCAGGCGGAATTGGCTGGGATACATTAAATTTTGTTACATCGTATATTAATATTATGCAGTCTGCCTCTTCTATTGAAGTATGCACATATCCCATCATATTGCTCTGCATCTCGTATTTTGGATTTAATACTCCCGGCGTATCTATAAAAACGATTTGTGTATTTCCTTCCGTACAGATACCAAGAACTCTTTTTCTTGTGGTCTGCGGTTTAGGAGTAATTATAGATAATTTAGTGCCGATTATGCTGTTGAGCAAAGTAGATTTGCCTGCATTTGGTTTGCCAATAATTGCAGCATATCCTGCTTTGGTCTTCCCTGCTGTTGTATTTTCGTTGTTATTTTGCATCAGCATTATTTTTATCTGATTCTATTATATTCTTTTTTGATGATCTTCTTGAGAAAAACTGCATTAAAGCAAGCGGTATTACTACAAGATAACCAATAACAAGAACTATTGGAGCTACGTCCACAGCCCAGAAATTCATCCAACGACCGCCTGGCACTGCTGGATCTTCTGTTATACCTGTTGCCAATAAAATATATCCTAAAATTACAATTCCAACACCTATCAACAGCCAAATATAATCTTTTTTAACAAGTGGGAAATTCCATTCTGCTTTTTTGGCTGTATTTGTTTTTTTCTTTTTAGCAGCATTTCTTGTATTGCTGGATTGAAATTGTACATTTTTTAATTCTTTTGCGTCTGCCATTTTTATTCTCCAATATATTGAATAAAATTATATATTTTTTTGTTTTTTTACGAGTTTATTTCATTTCTATATAACTACAAATATACTTATTTTTTTCATTAATTTTATAATTAAAAAATTAATTTTAAAATAATTGATTATTTATATTTTTTTAATAGATAATTATTTGTTATTGTTGAAAAAATTAATCATTTTATTATTAAAATTTTATAATTTATTGTTATATTGTATGTTTGAATGGATATATTTTGGAATAATTTAAATACTGCATTGCAGACCTGAATTATTAA
>JAFRQN010000029.1 GCA_017428585.1 Bacteroidota bacterium
TCCATTATCATATTCATCTTCTTCTACTATCTGGAGTTTCAACAAAACAGCACGTTTTATAATATCATTTAATAATTTATAATTATTTTTAAGAGTATCTTTATTATTACATAACAATTCCAATAATTCTTTATCCCTAAGCAAGGCAATTTTTAAAATTTCTATATATCCGTCATTCCATTCATTTTCGTTCAACGTATTTAATAAATTAGAACATATATATACATTATCTACTTGACGAATAGTTCCAAGTAGGTTTTTAATATTGTTATACTCTATAGCATTTTTGCCGCCAATAGCAGCATCTACCATGCTCAATAATGTAGTTGGAATATATATACATTTTAATCCACGCATATAAATAGATGATACAAATCCTGTTAAATCTGTTACTTGTCCGCCGCCCATACCTACAAGAACCGTGCTCTTGTCTGCCTTAATATAGACAAGTTCCTTTATTACACTCATCAATGTATCAATACTTTTATTTGCAACAACAATATATTTAATTTTATTTTCCTTGAAAAAATATGAAAAGTATTTTACAATACTATGATCTATAATGACAACAACATTATCTTTGTAACTTTTTAGCATCTTGTCTATTTTGACAATATCGCAAAATTCTATTTTATTTAAACGATCTTCAACCATAAAAAACTAATATATTAATACTGAAATTATCTCTTGGATTTAATAAATTATTTAAATTATTTCATACAAATCTAAATGATACCTAATTAAGAAAGTAAGATAATGAATTTTTATATAATAATCAAATTTTTTAAATAAATAACAACTTATTTAACTATATTGCAGCAAAAAATAATAATAACGCAAAATGTGTATAATACAATATAGATAATTTAACAAAAAAGTAGTATTTTTTTATTATTTTTGTAATTTATAATAGGATAAGATTTTAATTTATATAATATAATGAAGATTTTACAATTAGCTCCAAGATTTCCTTTTCCACCAGATGACGGTGGGAAAATAGTAATGGCAAACACTTATAAAGAGTTTTACAACCTTGGAGTGAATGTTATGCTTTTTTCTACTAATAGGGAAAAAATGCTTTATCATGATTCAATAATAGAAGCCAATAAATATGGCAACAGCATATTGTTTCATTATAATTCAAAAAACAATCTTCCTAAAATTGTAAAATCAATCATAACCAATAAATCTATATATATACAAAAATTTTATTCCAAGAACCTTATCAAAGCAGTAGATAATCTAATTCAATCTTATAAACCAGACATACTGCACGCTGAACACACCTGTATGGCTAAGTTATGTCTACATTTTAGAGATAAATACAACATTCCATTTGGTATCAGACTTCATAATATAGAACATGATATCTGGCAACGATATGCATCAAATTCCAATAATCTGCTAAAACGCATATATACACAGCATCAAGCCAATCTATTAAAAGACGAAGAATTATATTTAATAGAACAAGCTAATATAAATTTTGCTATTACAGATATAGAAAGAGATAAATTATTAAGTTTAACAACCAAAAATAATATTATAACGGCAAGCGTTGGTGTATATTTAGATCATTGGATACCTTCAAGATTTGAAAAAAGAAATCCGTTCCAAATGATTATAGCCACTACATTTAACTGGCAGCCTAATGTAGATGCTTTGTATTGGTTTTTGGAAAATGTCATGCCTATTGTTCGAGAAAAAGAACCAAGAGCAAAATTATTGATTCTTGGAAAAAATCCACCAAAGAAATTAAAGAAATATTCAGATATAGGTGCAGATGTTATAGGTTATGTTCCAAATATACAAGATTTAGTTAGAGAATCTGGAATATACATAGCACCGCTGTTTGTTGGTGCAGGAATAAGAATTAAAATATTGGAAGCAATGGCAATGGAAATGCCTGTAGTTGCTACCTCTATTTCTGCTTTAGGTATAAATGCAGATGAAACAAATGGATTATTTATAGAAGATGATCCTATTAAATATGCAGATAAAATTTTAGAACTAATGCAGAATGACGAACAGAGAAATAAAGCGGGAATAAATGCAAGAGAATTTATAAAAAATAGTTTTGACTGGAATAAAAATGTAAAAATAATTGTTGATGAATATAAAAAAATAACTGAAAACAATAAAAATTGATATTCTTTATTTTATTCAAAAAGAAAAAGGGAAACATAATTTGTTTCCCTTTTTTAGTATATATTATTACTAATAAATATCTATATTAATAAGAAAGCCAATATAAAGACGATACCTACAACAATTAATACTGCGTAGTTTTGTATCAATCCTGTTTGGAAATTTCGCAATCCTCTGCCAAACCAATCAAACAATTTAGCCAATCCATTAACTAATCCATCAATAATTTTTATATCAACTAATTTTAATAAAAATTTCTCTGATAAATTAATTATAGGATTAATGATTACAGCGTAAATACCTTCATCTAAATAATACTTATTAAATAAAACTGTATAAGCTGGTTTTATAGATTTCTTAATATCATTTGCTTTAGTTAAATTGCCAGATTTATATAAATACTTAGCAAGATAAATACCTAAAACAGCAATAACGATTGCAATAACAATAAAAGCATACTCAATAGAATGTATTTGTTCACCGTTGAAATGCAGAACTTTATTTGCATTTTCAAAAATAGGTTCCAACCAAGATTCTATCATATTAGGTTTATCGCAAGCCCAAAAACCGAGTGCGTATGGAACACCCAAAAAGCCGCCGAAAGCAGATAAGAATGCTAAAATTACGAGTGGTATTGTCATTGTTTTTGGAGATTCATGTGGATGAACTTCATTTTTATCAAAACGTTCTTCTCCATAAAATACCATATATGTTAATCTAAACATATAGAACGCAGTACAGAAAGCAGCTATTGCCAAAATCAACCAACCCCAAAAACTACCATTATTGTACATACTCCACATAATTTCATCTTTTGAGAAGAAACCGCTAAAGAACGGAATACCAGCTATAGCTAATGCAGCGATGAAAAATGTTTTATGCGTTGTTGGCATATATTTACGCAAATTGCCCATTTTCTGCATATTCAATTCGTCGTGCATACCATGCATAATAGAACCAGCACCCAAGAATAATAATCCTTTGAAAAAAGCGTGAGTCATAACATGAAATACACCAGCTGTAAAAGCACCAACGCCTAAAGCAGCAAACATAAACCCTAATTGACTTACTGTAGAATAAGCCAATACTTTCTTTATATCATTTTGAACAAGTCCTATAGTAGCAGCCCATAAAGCAGTAATTACACCAATAACAGCAACAATTACCATTACATCTGGAGACAGAGCAAAAAGGAATGAATTTCTTGCAATCAAGAATATACCAGCAGTAACCATTGTAGCAGCATGAATTAAAGCTGATACAGGAGTAGGTCCCGCCATTGCATCAGGAAGCCAAACTGACAAAGGCAATTGAGCTGATTTGCCACAACATCCTAAAAACAGACATAAAGTAATCCAGAAAAGAATGGAAGAATCATAAAACATAGAAGAAGTTGATTCTAATTGTCCTATAATATCAGAATATTGCAAAGTTCCAAAAGTAGAAAATATTAGGAACATTGCAATCAAAAAGCCAAAGTCGCCTACTCTATTTGCAATAAATGCTTTCTTGCCTGCATCACCTGTCCAAACTATATTAACTCCGTTAAATTTTTGATCA
>JAFRQN010000213.1 GCA_017428585.1 Bacteroidota bacterium
AGTATTTATATTTTATCACAGTATAATGCTAATTCGGAAACATTACAATTATCAATAGCTCAGGCAGAAGCATACGCAGTAAGCCATAACATCAGCCTGCAAAATTCATCTCTTGAAATAAAAAAGGCAGAAGCACAGAGCTGGCAGGCTTTGGCAAGCATGCTTCCTCAGATTAGCGGTAGTTTCGATTATCAAAATTATTGTGGTTATAAAATGGAATTAATGGGAATGTCTATTCCTATGAATCCAGTTGGTACTTTGGGTGTTACAGCATCCGTTTCAGTAAGTGGAGCACAGATAGTAAGTGCAATGCTGGTAGATTTGGCTATCGATATGGCTGATTTAACAGTAAAGCAAAATGAACAAAAAATAAAATCACAGGTTAGGCAGATATATATTTCAATATTAGCAATGGAGAGAACATTATCGCTTCTCGATTCTAATTTGCTTAATTTGCAAAATTTATACTCAATTACGGATAATGCAGTAAAGGCAGGAGCCGCAGAACAAACTTCAGCAGATCAAATATCTATACAAGTTGCAGCAATGAATAATACAATCAATTCGACAAAACGTTCTGTTGAAATGCTTTATAACTCATTGAAACTGCAAATGGGTACAGATGTAAATACTTCAATTTTGCTTACCGATAATCTTGAAAATATTTTACAGGTAAATGAAGCTCAATCATTATTAAATACAAAATTTGATATTAATAATAACTATAGTTATCAATTATTGCTTCGCAATTCAGAACTTTCAGACAAACAGATAACTTTAGCTAAGGTGAATTATTTGCCTTCATTAAGAGCTTTTTATCAATATTCTTATAAAACTTATTTTGGTGCAGAAGCAGGAATGAATATGACTCCTCCAAATTTAATAGGTCTTTCATTAAGCGTGCCTATATATTCAAGTGGAGTAACAAGCAATAAAATAGAAGAAGCAGAAATATCAAAACAAATAGTAGATAATAATTTAATAGACAGTAAAAATGCGCTTTTAATTCAAGATCAGCAGCTTCGTTATAATCTAACAACAGCACTTGAGGATTTTGAACATCAACAAAATAACATAGATGTTTCACAGCGTGTTTTTGAAAGTATATTAAGAAAATATAAATATGGTACAGCTACCAGTATGGATGTAACAACAGCAAGTACAAATTTACTTACTGCTCATAGTACATATATTCAATCAATATTAAATTTGTGTAATGCACAAATAGCTTTAGAAGATTTATTAAATAATAAGAGATAGATAATGAATAAATTTTTGAAAATCACAATGGTTCTGGCAATAGCTTCCTGCTTGATATTGTTCAACACAAGCTGTGGAAAAAAGCAAGAAGCAAAAAAAGAACAGCGTGTTGAAAAAGTACAAACACAAACCTTAAAAAAGGAATTAATTACAAGAGTAATAGAATATCCTACAACATTGGAAGGATATGAACAAATGAATGTTTCACCTTCTATTACAGGTATAATAGAACATATTTATGTAGATGTTGGATCAAGAGTAAGAGCTGGACAAGTTTTAGTACGTATGGATCAAAACCAGTTAAATACAACAAAAATTAATTTGGCATCTACGAAAACAGAGTTAAATCGTATAGGAACATTAAAAGAAACTGGAAGTGCCTCACAGCAGGCATACGATCAATTAAAAGCGCAATATGATCAATTGCAGCAGACTTTATCGTTCCTTGAAAATAATACTTTTGTAAAAGCACAATTTTCTGGTATAATATCTGCAAAAAATTATGAAGATGGTGAAATGTATGCAGGACAACCGATTTTAACTTTAACACAAATACATCAATTAAAAGCGTTTGTCAGTATTCCTGAAACATTTTTCCCAATGGTTAAACCAGGAATGAGAGTGGATATTCATTCTGATATTTATCCAACTCAAGTATTTCCTTCTACTATAGAACAAATCTATCCAACTATAGATGCAGGCAGTCATACTTTCAAAGCAAAACTCAAGATACCAAATTCAAGGGAAATGATTCGTCCTGGTATGTTTGTTACTACATCACTTGAAATGGGAAAAGCAGAAACAATCGTTGTTCCTTATCAAGCGGTATTAAAACTGCAGGGTTCTAATGAACGTTATATATTCCTTAATAATAATGGTGTTGCTAAACGTGTAACAGTTGAATTGGGACAACGTTTTGATGAAAATATCGAAATAATTTCCAGTGAAATTAAAGAAGGTGATGAGATTATTGTTGCAGGTCAAGCACGTTTAAGTGATGGCGTAAAAATAGAAGTAGCTAAAAAGAAATCATAAAATAAAAATAAAGTATAAATAAAAACTGAAAAGAAATGAGTATATATAAAACCGCGATAAATAAACCTATTACCACATTGTTAATTTTTGTGGCTGTTATTATCTTGGGTTTATTTTCTTTAAGACAACTACCTATAGATAGGTTCCCTAAAATAGAACCTCCTTATGTAAGTGTTTTAACAACCTATTCGGGTGCAAACAGTAGTGAAATTGAAACTAATGTAACGAAATTACTGGAAAACTCTTTAAATTCAGTTGATGGATTAAAAGAGCTTACATCTAATTCTAAAGATAATATGTCGCTTATAACTTTGGAATTTGAATGGGACAGCAATATTGATGAAGCTGTAAATGATATTCGTTCAGCAATCGATATGGTAACAAATAGTCTGCCTGATGGGTGTTCCAAGCCATTAATTTTTAAGTTTAATTCAAGTATGGCGCCTATAATGGGTTATTACTTTACTGCAACTGAAAGTTATCCAGGACTTGAAAAAATTCTTGAAGATAATGTTGTTAATGTATTAAATAAAGTTGATGGTATTGGTAATCTTTCTTTGGCAGGTGCTCCAAAAAGATATGTCTATGTAGATTTAGATCCTAATAAGGTAGATGCTTATAATTTAACGCTGGAGCAAATAGGACAAGCCGTTGCAAATAATAATTTAAATCTTGCTTCTGGTTCGGTTAAAATGGGGAAAGAACAATATCAGCTTAGAGTACAAAGTGAATATGTAGAAAGCAGTGAATTAAATGATATTATTGTTACAACTTCTCCATTAACAGGCGCTCCTGTTTATTTAAGAGATATAGCAAATGTTCGTGATACTATAAAAGATATTTCTCTTGAAGAAAAAATAAATGGAAAAGATGGCGTTCGTCTTATCATAATGAAGCAGACCGATGCAAATACAGTAGAAATCGGCAAGGCTGTCAAGAAAGAAATGGAGAAGATAAAACATAACTTGCCGCCTGATGTTGAAATGGGTATTATTTTTGAATCAGGAGATGAAATTACAAATGCTGTAAATGGACTTGTTGAAGCTGTAATGTATGCATTGATATTTGTCGTTATAGTTATTTTGTTTTTCTTAGGTAAGTGGCGTGCAACATTAATAATAAGTTTAACAATTCCTATATCATTAATAGTAGCATTCATATATTTGTTCTTTACAGGCAGTTCGTTAAATATTATTTCATTGAGTTCGTTAAGTATAGCGATAGGTATGGTGGTTGACGATGCTATTGTGGTATTGGAAAATATAACTCGGCATATTGAACGTGGAAGCAGTCCGCGTGAAGCCGCTATCTATGCAACAAATGAAGTGTGGGTATCTGTTATAGCAACTACTTTGGTTATTGTGGCTGTATTCGTTCCTCTTACAATGCTTGGAGGTATGGCTGGAATTATGTTTAAGGAATTAGGTTGGATTGTTACAATAGTTGTTTGTACATCTACCTGTGTTGCAATATCATTAACTCCTATGCTTTCTTCTAAGTTGTTAAAAGCTAACAAGGTAACAATAGATGAAACTGGTCATGTAAAGGAAGTGAAAAATGAAAATTCATTCTATCAACGTACAGTGGTTCGTATCCTTGATAAAATAGATGTTTTTTATGCTAATTTTTTAAGAAAATGTTTAGCACATAAAAAAATTACTATTTTAATTGCATTCTTAATATTTGTTGCATCTATGATACCATTTATTGCTGGTAAAATTGGTACTGAATTTATGCCTACAAGTGATAATGGTCGTGTAAACGTATCAATAGAATTGCAAAGAGGTACACGTGTTGAAGAAGCTATCAAAACAGCTCGTTATATCGAAGAAAGAATAAAGGCAGCTGTACCAGAATTGAAATTAATATCTTCTTCTACTGGTGCTGATGATGAAGCAGGTATTGCATCATTGTTTGGCAATACGGGTAATAATAGAATTTCAATGATAGTAAAGGTTTCAAAAAAGAATGAGCGTGATCGCAGTATAGAAGCAATATCTGAGGATATAAGAAAAGAACTTGATGCAGTACCAAGTATTGTTAATTATCAAGTTGCTACTACAGGCGGCATGAGCGGCGGCAATTCTGCTGTTGATATAGAAATATTTGGTTATGATTTTGATAAAACAAATGCAGTTGCAGCCGATGTAAAAGAAATGTTGAAGGGATTAAAAAATGCACGTGATATACACGTGAGCAGAGAAGAAGATAGAGCAGAATTAAAGGTTGTATTTGATAAAACAAAACTTGCTTTACATGGATTAAATTCAGCTACAGCAGCAACATACGTAAGAAATAGAATTAATGGTATGTTAGCAGGATATCTTAAAGAAGATGGTGATGAGTATGATATTGTAGTTAGAGTTGCTGAAGAATATAGAAATACTATTACGAAGATAGAGGAATTGTCTATTATGTCTCCTCGCGGAGAAAAGATAAAACTAAAGGAAATAGCATCTGTTCAAGAATATTGGAATCCACCAACTATTGAAAGAAAATCAAGACAACGTATGGTAAAAGTATCTGTTACTCCTGTTAATACTTCTCTTGGTGAATTAGCAAAGATTGTAGAAAATGAATTAAACAAAATGCCTATTCCTCAAGATGTACGTGTTAATATAGGTGGTGATTATGAAGATCAAAATGATACCTTTGCAGATATGGCTTTATTAATGATATTGATTATTATTTTAGTATATGTTGTTATGGCTTCTCAGTTTGAATCATACGCAAAACCATTTATAATTATGTTTGCAGTACCATTTGCTATTTCTGGTGCAGTACTCGCATTATTTATTACAAATACTACACTTAATATTGTAGGTGCATTAGGTGTAATTTTATTAGTTGGTATAGTAGTAAAGAATGGTATAGTGCTTGTAGATTACATTAATTTAATGAGAGATAGAGGAATGGAATTAAAAGAAGCTATTGCAGTTTCTGGACAATCTCGTTTAAGACCTGTACTTATGACTGCAGCTACTACTATTCTTGGTATGGTGCCTATGGCTTTAAGTACAAGTGAAGGTTCCGAAATGTGGGTTTCTATGGGTACAGTTGTTATTGGTGGTCTTACTTTTTCAACAATAGTAACTTTAATTATTGTACCTATATTTTATTCTATTGTTGCAGGCAAAGCTGAAAGTGATAAGACTGAAAAGACTCGTCAATCATTTATATTTATGAATTTATCAGATAAATAATTTGATAGTGATATTAAATTGCTATGTATTTTTGAATTAAATTTTAACTTTATAATATGAAAGCAGTATTTATAGTATTTAATCAAGCAAACACAGAAAGAGTCGAGTATTTATTGGATCAATTGAATATTCGTGGCTTTACCTTTTGGGAAAATGTGCAGGGACGTGGCAGTGTTGATGGGGAACCAAGACGTGGAACGCATACTTGGCCAGAAATGAATTCAGCTGTTCTTACGATAGTAGATGATGATAAAGTAGACGAATTAATGAGAACTGTAAGGAAATTAGATAATCGTAATAAAACTGTCGGTGTGAGAGCTTTTGCTTGGAATATAGAACAAACAGTTTAATTTTATTTAATAAATTATAAATATAAAAGGTATAACAATTTATTTTGTTATACCTTTTTGTTTAAGTTATTTTAATAAATATATAGCTTAATAATAAAATTTTTGCTTCATAGACTTGAA
>JAFRQN010000214.1 GCA_017428585.1 Bacteroidota bacterium
ATATAAAATTTTTAACAACAAAATATTTTATTGTCAAAAAATAATGCAAGAAAACAACGCAAAAAACACAACTCCGAAAAAAATTGTTTTAATAGATGGAATGTCTGTAATTTATCGTTCTTATTATGGATTGCAGCAAACAAATTTATCTAATAGAAAAAATGAACCAACAGGTGCTATTTATGGGTTCATCAATACCCTTTTTACTATATTAAATGCTTATCCTACACAATATATGATCGCTGCATTTGACTGCCATGAACCTACATTCAGACATAAGATCTTCCCTGATTATAAGGCAAATAGACAAAAAACACCTGATGATTTATTGCCGCAGATTGATGCAATAAAAACATTTTTGGATTTGGTGGGAATAAAAAGGATAGAACTCCCTGGTTTTGAAGCTGATGATATTATAGGTACACTTGCAAAAAAACTTGCATCTGAAAATACAAAAGTTTTCTGTGTTACAGGCGATAAAGACTTATTTCAATTAATTGACAATAATATAAATATAGTACGGCATAAACATACAAATTCTGGCTATGATACAATAGATGAAGAAGGTGTACAAAAAAAATTATCTATTTCCTCTAAACAGGTTATAGACTATTTAGCATTGTCAGGCGATTCATCAGATAATGTACCTGGAGTAAAAGGAATTGGAGAAAAAACAGCAAAAAGTCTGCTGCAGGAATTTAATTCTATTGACAATATATATAATTATATTGAATCAAATCCTGAGGCTTCAAAACTCAAGCCAAGCGTCAAACAAAAGCTGATAAACGACAAAGAATCTGCTATTCTTTCAAAACAATTAGTAACTATAAATACTAATGTAGAATTAGATATTAACAATATAGATGATATTAAAATAAGCGAAGGCAATTATTTAGAATTGTTTTTGTTTTTTAAGAAATACAGTCTCGCTTCACTGCAATATAAATGGATTCCTGAAGATATACTTATTGATATAAGAAACAACAAGCAAAATATATTGGAAGAAAAAGATGAATCTGCTAAAATTAATATTAATTATGAATTTGCAGACTTAGATAACATCCAAACTATTGTTGACAATTTATTAAAATCAGAATTAATTGCTATAGAAATTGAAACGGATACAAACAATAGAAATACATGCAATATAACTGGTGTTGCAATAACAGATGCAAATCAAAAAGTATATTATTTTGACATAAAAAATAATACTATTAACAATAACAACAGCAATAATAAACCAGTCAATAATCTTTCGTTGTTTGATGAAATAGATGATGAAGGCGATACAGAAAATAACAATTCATTCTTAAAAAAAGATATTCCATTCATGTTGGAGAAACTAAAAGCATTGTTTGAATCCAAAAATGTAAAAAAGTGCGGTTATGACCTTAAAAATACTGCTTTTTTACTAAAACGATACAATATAGAACTTCAAAATATAGATTTTGATATAATGCTGTCGGAATATATTCTTGAATCTGAACGTGAAACAGCATTATCTTTTATTTCTCAAAGATATTTAAACTATGTTCCAAAATATATTGACAAAGTAAAAAAAGCAAAACCTCAGGAAATATCTCATAATGATATTATAGCAGCATCCGCTGAATCTGTTTTAATTTACTATAACCTATATGAAATACTAAAAAATGAATTAAATAAAAATGATTTAAATTATATCTTTAATGAAATAGAAATGCCATTGATAAAAGTATTAATGGACATGGAAATAACTGGAATAAGAATAGATACTAATCTATTTTTGGAACTTAATACCAAAACATCACAACTTATAGCGGAAATCAAAAAAGAAATATATAATTATGCTGGAGAAGAATTTAATATAGATTCACCTAAACAATTAAGCAGTATATTGTTTGACAAGCTGCAGCTGCCAACTTATAATAACAAAAAGAATAAAACAGGCAGTTACAGTACTGCTTTTGAGGTTTTACAGGAATTGGAACATGAATTTCCTATTGTAAAAGAAATAATAACTTACAAGAAATTGGTTAAACTTCAGACTACATATATTGAAACACTGCCTATTTTTGCCAAAGAAGCAAATGATGATAAAATACATACTACCTATAAACAAGCAGTTGCATCTACAGGACGTCTCACCTCTATTGAGCCGAATTTACAAAATATTCCTATTCGTACAGACTTAGGTCGTGAATTACGAAAAGGATTTATTCCTAAATACGATTATTTACTATCGGCAGACTATTCCCAAATTGAACTTCGTGTAATGGCATACTTATGTAATGACAATCATTTAATCGAAGCTTTTAAATCAGGTCAAGATGTTCATAAAACAACTGCTGCCAAGATATTTGATCAGCCGATTGAGAATATAACATCAGAAATGCGAAGTACAGCCAAGACAGTAAATTTTGGAATAATGTATGGAATGGAAGCATTTGGATTATCACAAAGATTAGGAATTTCAAGAAACAATGCAGCAGAATTAATAACAAATTATTTTGAAAGATTTCCCAACATTAAGAATTATATAGACAACACAATAGAATTTGTTCAGAAAAATGGATATGCTAAAACCATAACAGGCAGAAGACGATATTTTACAGATATCAATAATAAAAATAGAAATATCAGAATGGCAGCAGAACGTGCAGCAGTAAATATGCCAGTACAAGGAACAGCTTCTGATATGATTAAAATTGCTATGATTAATGTATATAAGGAATTTATAAAGAATAATCTAAAATCTAAAATGATACTACAAATCCATGATGAATTGGTATTTGACGTTGCAGCCGATGAACTGGAAATTGTTAAAAATATAGTATACCAACAGATGACAAACAGCTTCTCTTTAGGTGAAGTACCTATTGATGTACATATTAGTTATGGAAAAACATGGTTCGAAGCTCATGACTAATAATCTATTATTTTTCAAATATTATAAATATGTTAATAAATTAAATTAATTTATATGATAAAATAAATAAAAAATATAATCATATATTAGTTTTTTTTTGTAATTTTGTATTAATAATTAATGAAACAAATCTTAAATTAAAAAATTTAAATAAAGGTACAACAATGTTTGGAAAAATGAAAGATTATCTTGTAAAAGAATTACAAGATTTAAAAGATCAAAATTTATACAAATATGAACGTATAATTGAAAGTCCTCAATCTGCAGAAGTATTAGTAAAAGGCAAAAAAGTATTAAATTTCTGTGCTAATAACTATCTCGGATTATCTTCAAATCCAGAATTGATTGAAGCAGCACATAAAGAAATAGATCACCGCGGCTACGGATTATCTTCTGTTAGATTTATTTGCGGTACACAAGATATTCATAAAGAATTAGAAAAAAAATTAGCAGAATTCTTGGGCATGGAAGACGCTATTCTATTCTCTTCATGTTTCGATGCTAACGGAGCTGCTTTTGAACCTTTATTTACTCATGATGATGCTATTATTACTGATGCTTTAAATCATGCTTCTATTATTGATGGTATCAGATTATGCAAGGCTCAAAGATGGGTTTATAAACACAGCGATATGCGTGATGTAGAAGAACAAGATCCTTCTACTGGAAAGAACTTAAAAGGTTTGGAACGCTGCTTAAAAGAAGCTGTTGCTGCTAATTGTCGTTTCAAAGTAATCGCTACTGATAGTGTATTCTCTATGGACGGCGATATTGCTAAATTAAGAGATATATGTGATTTAGCTGATAAATATGATGCTTTAGTTATGATCGACGAAAGTCATTCAAGTGGTTTTATGGGCAAACACGGACGTGGTACTCATGAATACTATGATGTAATGGATAGAGTTGATATTATTACTACAACATTTGGCAAAGCTCTCGGCGGTGCAAGCGGTGGATGTATTGCATCTCACAAACCTATCGTTGACTGGATGCGTAACAAGGCAAGACCTTATTTATTCTCTAATACTGTACCACCTTCAGTTGTAGGTGCTACATTAAAATGTCTTGAAATATTAACTAAGACTACTGCTTTACGCGACAAGCTTGAAGCTAATACTAAGAGATTTAGAAAAGAAATGACTGAAGCTGGATTTGATATCATTCCAGGTGAACATCCAATCACTCCTATTATGTTTGGAAAATATGAAAATTGCTCAGAATTAGCAGTTAAATTTGCTAATAGAATGTTAGAAGAAGGTGTATATGTTACTCCATTCTCTTATCCTGTAGTACCAAAAGGAAAGGATAGAATCAGAGTACAAATCTCTGCTTCTCACAGCGATGAAAACTTAACAACTGCTATCGAAGCATTTAAGAAAATTGGACGCGAATTAAATATGATAAAATAGAACTTTTGCTATAAATAAAAATACATATAAATAATAAATTTGTGTTTTTTTCATAGAACTCCTACTTGTGTTGTGTAGGAGTTTTTTTATATGTTTATTATATTAATTATATTAATTATATTAATTATATTTTTCACAAAAAGCAAAAAAAAAAGAAACTCTAAAAGAGTTTCTTTTTTTTTGCTCCTGAGGAGGGACTTGAACCCCCGACCCTCTGATTAACAGTCAGATGCTCTAACCAGCTGAGCTACTCAGGAATCAAACTAATTTATTTTATGCGTCTCACAAAAAGGAGCGTTTTTATATATACAAACTTAATACTTTTTTTATTAATAACCAAATTTTTTCTATTTTAGTTGTTTTTTTCTTATTATATCCTTTTATTTATTCTTTTCTACTTCCTCTGCTTCATCTTCTGTTAATCCATATAATTCATATATCATGTTATTTATTTTTGCTTCAAGTTCTGTTGTATCTTCATTATTTTTCTTTTTGTCTTGTATCTCATATACTAATTTCTTGAATTTTTCATCTTCTTCATCAGATACATCTTTTATAAATACGGTTTCCATATATGTTTTTAGTGCTCGTTTTACCTGACCGATAGTAACAACAGAGTCATTAAAATAATAATTAAATAAATTTGAATTAAAAAACGCTGTTAAATATCCAAGATTATTTCCTGTAATTATATAAATAGTTTGAATATCCATAAAATAATTATTATCTAAATAAAAATTACTTAGTCTATTATTCATCTCTGGATATATTATTTTTTCTTTATCAAATTCCTTATAATATGGTATATTATCCTGTGTTTCAAACCATTTATTAGTTGTTTTTTTTCTGCTTCCTTTTTCCCCTGTTTGTTCTATACTTTTTCCAAAAGAAACTAAATATTCTTTTAGAGAAGGATAGTCTTCTATTTCTAATTTTTTTGCAGGAAATATAGATATTAAATATAAGTTTTTATATTCTATAC
>JAFRQN010000215.1 GCA_017428585.1 Bacteroidota bacterium
GAACATACAGTTATTGATGCATCAAAATGTGTTGAATGCAAAGGCTATTTTGATGAATCTCAATGTTCAAGTACTTGTCCAGTAGGGGCTATTGTTAAAGCAGAATAAATTGCATAATATTTTAACGCAATATGGTAGGATAACTCTTATAGAGTTGTCCTTTATTTTTATTTAATTTCCTAAATCAGATAGTTTATAACAATGCTTATGAAGTATTTTTCATATAAATTTTGTGTTATTGTCATTTTATTAATTTCTTCTTTTTTTGCTTTTAATCTTTTCGCACAATGTGAAAATTGTCCATATCATGAAAATTGTACGGTTGTTGCTAAAACAAATATAAGCAAAGATAAGTTAAAGGATATTAATAATAGTAAACATTTAAGACTAAATGCAGCAAGGAATGTAAAAAAAGATAAAGAGATTAGTAAAGAACGAAAAAAAGTAGCTGCAACTGTAGATGTTAAGCGAAGAATGAAGTTTCCAATATATGCTTTGATATTTACTGTTTTAGCAGGAATTTTTGTAAGGAATAAAATATTGCGTAATTATCGTAAGGTATTTTTATTTTTTACTCTTATTTTTTTTGGATTTCATGGTTACTATGCAGGTCCATGCTTGTGTCCTGTAGGAAATTTTCAGCAATTAGTTATTTTTGACGGTAATATAATAAATTATTTCGTATCTATAGCTTCACTTTTAATTCTTCTACCTATAACATATTTTTTTGGAAAGGTTTGGTGTGGCTGGGTATGTCATTTAGGTGGATTACAAGAGTTTTTATATGCTAATAATAAAATAAAGGTATTAAAAAGTGAAGAAGCACAAAAAGTAATGAAAATAATGCGAATTATTTTAGTTGCTGTAATAATTATTCATGCTGCTTTTCATCAGGCAAGAACTTTTTGTCATATTGATCCTTTTAAAGCCATCTTTACACTTAGTTTTGTCGATAGACCATTAATGATTGTGTTGTGTATATTAACTATTGTGTTGTCTTTGTTGATTTATCGTCCATTTTGCAGAGCTGTATGTCCAATTGGACTTATGTTAGGCTTAGTATCTAAAATTCCTCATGCTCATAAAATCATATATTCAACAGATGAAACTAAGCATATTAGTAATTGTAAAGCTTGTGTAAATGCTTGTGGTATGCAGGCTATTAGCAATTTGGAAAATAGCAATAATAAAAAAATAAATGATTTTGACTGTATTGCATGTGGAAACTGTTTATCCAAATGTCCTGCAAATGGTATTGGCTTAAAAACAAATAAAAAAACAGATGATTAGGGATAAAATAAAATCGCTTGCAAGTGATACTTTGACTTATGGAGTATTCCAAACCTTAGGACGTTTTTTGTCCTTTATGCTGACTCCATTATATTCTAATTATTTAACAAAAGCTGATAATGGAATAGTTGCTTATTTATTTGCAATTATTGCAATAGTTGTATATATCTATTCATTTGGTATGGAAGCAGCTTTTTTCCGTTTCTTTGAAAAAGATAATGAAAAAAATAACAAAAAAGTTTTTACAACTGCCTATTTTACTATTGCATTAATCAGTTTATTTTTTACAAGTTTAATATTAATCTTTTCTTCTCAAATATCTAAATACATTATTGGTGATTTTGAAAATGCAGTTTTAATATTGCAGATAGCTGCATTAATACCTTTCTTTGATATGCTGATGGTCATACCTTATGGTAAACTTCGAATGCAGCACAAGGTAAAGAGATTTGCTATTACACGTTTCTGTATTATTTTACTTGCTGTAATATTAAATATATTTTTCTTAATATATACCGATTTTGGAACTCTTGGTGTATTTTTAGCTCAGCTTATAGCATCTTTGTGTGGAGCATGTATCTTCTTGCCTGATGTAATTAAGTCTTTAGATCTGAATTTTGATAAATCTCTTTTCAAAAATATGTTATTATTTGGTTTGCCAACAATTCCAGCAAGTTTATCAACAGTAGCTATGCAAATGTTGGATAGACCTATTATGAAATTATTTATAGGAGATGAACAAATAGGTTTATATCAAATAAATGCTAAATTAGCAATACCTATGATGTTAATGGTAACTATATTTGATTATGCTTGGCGTCCATTTTATTTATCTCATTATAAAGATGATGATGCACCAATTCTTTTTGGTAGAGTCTTAACATATTTTACTTTAGCGTGTGCATTTATATTTTTAATAGTTTCGTTGTTTATCGAAAATATTGTAAGAATACCTCTATGGCATGGTCGAATGTTTATTCATCCATCTTATTGGGAAGCAATGTATATAGTACCTATATTATTATTTGGATATTTCTTCTCTGGTGTAACAAATAATTTTGCAGCAGTTTTCCATATAGAAAAAAAGACGAAATATTTACCATTAGCAATTTCAATTTCTGCTATTGTTAGTATTATATTGAATTTTATATTGATTCCAAGTTTAGGGTTCCTTGGGGCAGCATTATCACTTGTTATTGCTTATTTTACAGGTGCTGTTTTAATGAAGTTTTATCAAAAAAAGGTTTCATTTAAGGTTAAATATGAATGGCATCGTATCGGTTTAATATTTATTGCTGCAATAATAATCTTTATATTTGGACTCCTTGTTAAATCTTCGTTTAATATATATATAGCATTTATATTGAAATTCTTGCTTTTAGGTATTTTTATAATATTGTTAAAAGTATTAGGATTTTTCACGAAAAGTGAACTACAGTTCTTAAAGAGTTTTGTTAGAAGTCGTAAAAAATAAATTTAATATGCGGAATCATCTTTCCAAAGTGATAATTTCCATATAGAATTAGTATCATTGCGGGTTAAGAAGAAATTTGCTTTCCCATATATTCTTACGATGTCTGATGGAGAAAATGTTATTGATAAGTTAAAACTGCGAGTTATATATAACTGAAGACTATCGCCTGATTGTGAAAGTATTTCATTCCAAATTAAATCAAGATTTTGAGCCGCCATAAATAATCTATAAGTGGAGTATATATCTTCTTGACGGCTCCAACTTGCATCTATTCCTGCATCATAATTTCGATATGTAAAAATAAAATCGTCGTTTAATAAATTACTA
>JAFRQN010000216.1 GCA_017428585.1 Bacteroidota bacterium
GTTATAATAATTTAAGTATGTTAAATCAAATAAAAATAGCACCATCATTGTTATCTGCTGATTTTTCCAATCTTCAGCAAGAAATAAATAAATGCAATCAGAATAAAGTAGAATTAATACATATAGATGTAATGGATGGCCATTTTGTGCCAAATATTACAATAGGTCCGCTTGTTGTATCTGCAATAAAGCCATACACAAAAATACCTCTTGACTGTCATTTGATGATAAGCGAGCCAGACAAATATATAAACAGTTTTTACAAATCTGGAGCAGATTTAATCTCTGTACATGTAGAAACCTGCCATCATTTACACCGCACAGTCAGCAGTATAAAAGAATGCGGCATAAAAGCAGGTGCAGCATTAAATCCTGCTACTCCGTTAGAATATGCATACGAAATAGCAGAATATGTAGATTTTATTCTGTTGATGTCAGTTAATCCAGGATTTGGCGGGCAGAAATTTATACCTTCATTCCTGCGTCGATGCAAAGAACTACGCAGTTTCCTTGATGCTAATAATTTACAGAACGTTGAAATAGAAGTAGACGGCGGTATAAAAGCAGATAATTTATTGCATACAATAAATGCAGGTGCTAATATGATTGTAAGCGGTTCTGGATTATTCCAAGGTAATTTTTCAAACAATGTACAATCATTTAGAAAAATAATTTCTGAAATAAAATAAATTCAATAAATTAACAATAAGAATATAATGAACAAATTTTTAGCATTTTGCAAAAAACAATATGAAGAAAGACCATTATTATGCATAATGATAATCGCCTTTATACCAAGGATATTATCAGCCATATTTGCAAAAGGATATGGAATGCATGATGATATGTTTGGTCCTGTACAATCGATGCAGGAAGCGCTGGACAATATAGATACATTATACAATGACGAACCAAGATTAATACTCTATCCATTTGTACAATATCTAATATTTGGAGTTTGTGAGTTTTTCAAAATCTTTGATCCACAGTCAAAAATGTATGTTGTCCGAATAATACATGCATTATATTCTTTATTATCAGTTTATTTTTCTTACAAAATAACGCTTCTAATATCTAATGAAAAAACTGCAAAGAAAGTAGGAATTATTCTTGCACTGCTTTGGGTTTTGCCATATATGAGCGTACGCAACCTGGTAGAGGTTGTATGTATTCCTCCTTTAATGGCTGCTGTTTATTTTATAATACAGATAACTAATTATGAAAGATATAAAGAACTATATCCATATAAAAATAAGCTGTCAAACAATACACTTGCATTATTAGCAGGATTATTATTTGCAGTTTCATTTGTTATACGATACCAAACAATACTAATACCTTTTGGCATCTGTATAGTATTATTGTTTAGAAAAGAAATAAAATCATTTTGTCTGTTGGCATTATCTACAATAATTTTTAGCGCATTATTATTAGGAATTCCAGAAAATATAATTTGGGGACAGCCTTTCCAGCATCTTATTAATTATCTACAGCCTCAGGATATATCTTCTTATCCGAACAGTCCATGGTATATGGTTCCATTACTATTGATTGGACTTCTTATACCGCCATTAGGTATTATGCTTTTTGGAGGCTGGCTAAAAACTTGGAAAAAATATACAATACTGTTCATTCCAGTACTGCTTTTTATTTTATTCCATGCAATCTATCCAAACAAGCAGGAACGCTTTATGCTTACTATCATACCGCTTTATACTCTTTTATGCATAGTAGGTTGGGACGAAATAACAGAACAGTATAAATTTTGGAAGAAACATAATAAATTGGTAAAAGGAAGCTGGATTTTCTTTTGGATAATTAATATATTGCTTTTATTTATATTTACTTTTACATACGGTAAAAAAACACGAGTAGAATCTTTTACATACTTATCTCAAAAAGATGTAAGAGCATTAGTTATAGAATTTAATGAATCGGGACCATATTTTGCACCAAAATTTTATTTAGGCAAAAATCATTATAAGCCTATATATTATCTCTACAAAGATTATGTTCCTGAAGATTTAATAAACCATATTTCTATAAATTTCAGCGTTGCTCCAAATTATGCAATATTTTTTGATGATTCCTCGTTAGAAAAACGGATCAAAGATTTTGAAAATAATTTCAGATGCAAATTAAAATTAGAAACAAAAATAGAACCTGGATTATTGGATAAAGTACTGCATTTTACCAATCCAAGACATAATAAAAATTACAACGCATATATTTATACAATAAAATTAACCAATTAATAAAATGTTAAATTACGAAAACGAACAAAAAAGATTATTAGAACTTGTAGAACAAGAATTAAAAAATATAATTCCATCAAAAGAACCAAAGCAGCTTTATGACGCATATAGTTATGTCATGAGCGGCGGTGGAAAAAGAATTCGTCCATTATTGACAATGCTTTCAGCAGCAAGCTTGAATGCAAAACCAGAAGAAGCATTGCAGGCTGGACTTGCAATAGAAATACTTCATAATTTTACTTTAGTCCATGATGATATTATGGATCATTCCCCTATTAGACGAGGCCGAACAACGGTACATCTAAAATGGAACGAAGAGACAGCAATTCTAACTGGCGATATGATGGTTGGATGGGCTTATAGAGCATTGCCTCAAAATCATAAGAATATTACACGATTAACACAGGAATTATCAACTGCGCTTGTAGATGTTTGCGAGGGACAACAATTTGATACAGAATTTAATCAAAGAGCAGATGTTACAATGGACGAATATATAAGAATGATAGAATTGAAAACATCAGCTTTGTTAAGATGCTGTACACGAATGGGTGCTGTTATAGGAAACTGTAATGAAACACAATATAACAGCTTAGATAAATTTGCACTGAATTTTGGAATTGCATTCCAAATACAAGATGATATTTTGGACATGACTGCCAATCAATTAAAATTCGGCAAAAAAATAGGACAAGATATTTTGGAAGGCAAAAAATCATATACTATACTAAAAGCAGCAGAATTGGCAAAAGATCCTGAAGACATAGACCTAATAAACAAATACATGAATTCAAAGAATGGTCTTCCTGAAGAATATATAGAAAAATTTAAGATACTTTTTAACAAATTAGATATCTTTAATATAGGTCAAATGGCAGTAGATTATTATATAACAAAATCATTGTCATATATAAAAGATCTTCCAAACGAAGATTATAAAATGTTTTTACATAATTTTATAAA
>JAFRQN010000217.1 GCA_017428585.1 Bacteroidota bacterium
CTTCCCATTCCGAACAGAGAAGTTAAGCCTTGTTACGCCGATGGTACTGCATGGGCGACTGTGTGGAAGAGTAGGTAGCTGCCAAGCCTCCTTTAACAAAAAAGAGCAACTTATTGTTGCTCTTTTTTGTTTTAAATATATTGTTTTTATCTAATAATTTCTTTTCTATTTTTATTTCAAATACCATTCCATTCATCATAATATGATATAAAAATTAAAAATATTTATTCGTCTTAAAAAATAATTTGGTTTGATTGTAAAATTTTAGTTATATTTGAAATGTTATATAATGATTTATTAATAAATGTATTTGAAAATGAAAATCTATTAACATTACAATAATTTGAAGTTTGTATTATAATAGTATAGAGTAACTTCTGCATATATATTTTAACAGTAAATACATGATATAATTATTTATTTTTTATAAAATTTTAATGGAGTAAAAAAAATGTTAAAAAAAATAATTTTAATGGCAATTTTTTTTATGTCACTTCCTATTTTTTCTCAAGTATATGATCCTACTGCAGATCCAATAGAGTTTATAGGAGACATTCCTTATAATGAACAGGAGACTATAACAACAGCTCTTAATATGGGTATATGTGTTAGTATTTATGCAAGTCTAAGACAAACAGCTCTTGTGACTCCGTGTGATACTTTGTATGATATAGATGATACTATATCAGGTTGTAATTGGACTACACTTCCATGGGAATATTGTCGAGCTGTTGTAAATACTATACCTGGATTTCCAAATTGTAAAGTTTATGCTGTATATAAAGTAAGAAAATGTTCTTACAATCCAATAATAAGGCAGATAAAATTGGTATCTTATTCAGCCAATTATATACCAGACAGTAGTTTGGGTTGTGATAGCTTAGCAAATTATTTAGATACGAATGATGTTGATGAACAAAATATAAGACTGCGATATATAGAGGACTATTTGTATTTTTCAATTAGCAAGCGGGAAGCCGAAAAAGCAGGAGATTTTTCATTATGTGACCCTTCAGGCAATCCATCAAGTAATAGTTTGTATCAACAAATTTTCTACAGAGAAGAAACATGTAAATCAGTTTTTTTAGTTAAGTATCAGACAAATACAAGAACAAAACAGGACTATTATGATGTTCCATGCATATCTACAGGATGTTGTAAAACATGGTATACATTCTGTAAGGATAGTCTTGGGAATGTCATTTCACATATAAATAAAACTCCTGTTATAGATAATTGTGTAGGAATTGCTCCAGAAAGCTATACAGATCCTATACTTCAAATTTATAATTATGAACCTGATATTAATAATGCTACTATAGACCATAGAACTCTTCCTTGTGAAAATACATGTAATTAAAGAATAAAGGATAAAATATATGTTAAAAATATATAAAAAACATATAATAATTATATTGATTATATTATTAATAATCATATTTACTCCTGTTTTTGCTCAAAATAAAGGTGTAACCAATGTTATGATTCCTGGACTTGATTCAATAAGTCGAGGCTTGCCGATTACTATGTATGACCATACAGAGGTAACAGAGAATAATAAATTTATTTATTTATGTGGAGTACTTATTGAACATAAATATTCTGATTATAATGAAACCTTTAATGAGGTAACTGAACTTGATCGATTATGTACACCATTTTTTTATAAGTTTAGTTATGAAAATGGTAGATTAAATTATATTGGATACTGGAAATATAATACAGGGGTGCATCGACATTCAAGAGTAGATGCTGACCAGCCTTTTACAGGATTATCATTTTTTTATTCGTCTTCTAAGATAAATGAAAATAAAAAAGGTACAATGTATCATAATGCATCAGGTGGATTTGATATCATATCATCAGCATCTAATTACTGTGGCAGATCATTGGAGAGAATAAAAAAATTATTAATTTTATCTTTTGATCCAGATGGCAGCCTACTGTCAGAAACAACAAATATAGATACAAATTTGCTGCTGCATGACTATCAGAGAGAAAAGAGTATTAATAATCCAACATATATAAAGACAAAGGAAAATAAAATATATAGCTTGTTCAAAAATAGTGGTTATGAAGATTATGAAGATTATGATTACTATAATAAAGATTCATTAAATCTATATCCAGGATGCTGGGTAGCTTTGGAATTTGATTCTCTTGGCAATTATATAAAAAAGCATCGTATATTTTCATTTCATGAATCATCTAAGAATTCTAAATTTTTACCAAGGAGAAGTGTATTTGGTTTTACGGTAACTACCGATATAACTTTTTCTGATGAACATGATAATATATATGTATTAGTACCATATATTAATTATCATCATTTTGTTGAAACTGCAGTATGGACTTATGATCGTGACCATAGAGATAACTTATTAATAAAATTAAATAAGAATTTAGAAACAGAATTTTATGTATATGAAAAAGACATTACACCAGATACAACTCGTGATGTAATGCCAATGGGCGTGGCAATAGATAAACAAGAAAATATTTTAGTATCATTTAAGAGCTATGATAATTGGACTTATTATGAAAGAGTTATACAAGAGATGAAAAAGAATGGTTTAGTTTCAGAAGGTGCAGCAGAGTATGGTCTATTTAATAGTGCATATTATATACCACCACGAGATACATTTTATTATATAACAAAGTTGTCAGGCGAAACAGGCGAGGTTATAGGAATGAAAAAAATAGATATGAAGAAGCCTATATTGTCAATGAAGGTTAAGACAACAAGAGATGGAAATAAATATATTTATGGCAGTACATATCCACGTAATCCTTATCTTGCCAAAATAGATGATGACTTAAATATTGAATGGATTACCACAGAAGATATATCTATGGCAGATACACTATCAGATTTTATAGATTTAGAACCTGGGCATTTTGCATTAGTAGGGCTGCTTGATAATGAACAATTTAAGGAACCATTAATTATAGAGTTTTCAGATAACAGCAGTATAAGTGATGAACAAAAAAGAGTAAATATACAGCATTATCCTAATCCAGCAGTAGAACAGGTTACAATAAGCGGCTCATTAGATTATATAGGCTCTGTATCAATATCAATAATTGATGTTAATGGACATATAGTTAAAACGTATGATACATATAATAATGATAACATATTTAATTATACATTTACAGTTGGTGAACTTCCAGTAGGCACATATTATGTTTTACTTCGATATGATAATCAAAATATAATAGATAAATTAGTAATTACAAGGTAAAAATTATAAGTAAGTATATTATTTTATTATTGGAACGAATATTTATGAAAAAAATTACTATTTATATATTTATATTCTATTTAATTTTAAGCTCATTATATGCCCAGACGCCTAAATGGGTTAGTACAGAAATACAAAATCGCGTTGCGGTAATAGAACAATTTACTGGTATATTTTGTGAAGCCGCTGCAGTTGCAGATAAATCTGTAGAAGAAAGATTAGAACGTTATCCAGACAAAGTTATAATAATAAATAACCATTGCAGTTCTTATGCAACTCCAGAGCCAGGAAGCAATTATCCAGACTTAAGAACAGATGAGGGCGGTATTATTTTTAATAAAGAATATAGTAATGCTTATGCATATAATCGCGAGTGGCTTAAATTTTTTCCATTAGGAGCTTTAAATCGCTATGTACTTGGTCGTTGGTATGTTGATAATATGTATTATAGTTGGATAACAGATTATAATACTTTGACTAATAATGTTAATTTTATAATTAATAAATCTTCCATTGTAAATGTTTATATAAAACCAGAAATAGATATAAATACACGTGAGCTTACTGTAGAAGTAGAATATTACTATACCGATGATTCTCAATCATCAGAAAATTACTTAACTGTAATGTTGCTGCAGAATGAAATAAATTGTTATCAAGCAACGAATACTTCGTTTAATGAAAAACATAAAAGAGAAGACAGCTTATATTGTCATAATTATGTTCTGCGGAAAATATTATCAGATGGAGGAGCTTGGGGTGATCCTATTACCACCACAACCAAAGGTAGTTACGGTTTGAGAAAATATACAACCATTCTACCAGATTCTATCAGAAATGTTCCACTTGACATTACCAATTTAGAAGTTATTGCATTTATTTCGGAAGCAGACTCTAATATATATACAGGACATAGAGCAGTTGTTGAAATACCAGAAGACATTAGAACAGATTTAACAATAGAAGATTTAACAGAATATCATAATACGTATAAGTTCGAAACAATACATCCAAAAGTAAAAGTTACAAATAAATCAGTTTTGCCTGTAACAAAATTTGATGCCGTATATACATTAACAAATTCACAAAATGTTGTTTCAAAAAAAGAAACTTATTTAGGATTATTAAATAAAGATGAATCAGCTATACTTGAATTTCCAGAAATAACAAATTCTGATTTAAGAGTTGGATCAAAATATATTGCAGAAGCATCAGTTGAATCTATATTTAGTGATGATAAAGAACTTATAGATTCAAATAAAACAGATAATAAAACAAAAACTACCAAAATGGGATTATTAGAGAATGCTTTTGATAAAACACAGCTAACCTTTGAGCAATCAAATCCAGTTTTATATGAAGAATTTGTACCACCGCATACTATTTTTGATAATACATTAAATCCTCATTTTAAGATTTTTACTGGTGCCTGTGGTGCTAAAAATACAGCAAATGGAGTTATTTTTTATTTATATGAATCATGGAATGTTGCAAATAAACCAGGCTATATAATGTTTGGCGAAGTAGATTGTCAAGAACATCCTAATAAAGTATTATCATATTATTATGCATATTCTAACGGCATGTTCAATGGTACAGCACCAAGGATTGTAACAGAGATTTCAAAAGATTGGGGTATTACTTGGGAAACAGTTTCAGAGATAACCTGTGAAGAAACAGGACTTCCAGAAAGCATAACTCAAATATACAAGCCAAAATCAGAAGAATATAAATATGTTAGAGTAGATTTATCTAATTATGTACAGGAAAACTTTATAATAAGAGTTGGCGGTGTTCCAGGTACGTCTGGAAATACATTATGGATAGATGAAATAACATTAACAAATATTGAAGAGGAAAGTATAAAAGATGATATTAAATTTGCACTTTATCCTAATCCAACAACAAATATTCTTCATATAAGTAATAACAGCTTTTTAGGTGCAGAATATGAAATATATGATATGAGTGGTAAATTGATTATAAAAGACATTAATAATTCTAATATAATTAATGTTGATAATTTAACTACAGGTACATATTCATTAAAAATAAAAGATAGTATTTTCAATTTTATTAAGGAATAATATAAATGGCTTAATATGATGTGAAATATAGAGATTAGTTGTAAAAAAACTTCCTTAACATTAAGGAAGTTTTTTTATAAAATATATATAATTACAATAAAATAGTTAAATTCATAAAAAAAATTCGTATATTTGAAAAATATATTTATGTATATTAAAAGGAAATATTAACAATAACTATGACAAATATAGAATTAGCAAAAGCAATATTTAAAGAATCTTATCTTACAGGTGAATTTAAATTGCGTTCAGGTATTACAAGCAATGAATACTTTGACAAATATCAATTTGAATCAAGACCACAATTATTAATACACATAGCAGAAAGTTTAGGAAAACGCATTCCTGTTGGCACAGAAATATTGGCAGGATTAGAAGTAGGCGGCATTCCAATTGCTACAGCTATCAGCTTAATGAGAAATATTCCAGTTGTTTTTGTAAGAAAAAAAGCAAAAGAATATGGTACAGCACGTCTTGTAGAGGGTGTTGATATAAAAGATAAACAAATTTTAATGGTAGAAGATGTTGTTACATCTGGCGGTCAAGTAATTATATCTGCACAGGAATTACGTGAGCAGGGAGCAAAAATTGACAAAGCATTTTGTGTAATAGATAGAGAACGCGGAGGAAAAGAAGCGCTTGCAGAAATAGGAATAGAATTAATATCATTGTTTACAATGTCAGAATTAAAGAAACTTGCAGCAAAAGAATAATTTTTAAAACATATTTATTCCTTCTCGGAAAACTCTTTTCACAGAGTAAATTGTTAAAATAAACAAAAAAATTAATTTTAAATAATATAATCTGTTTTTTATATGGCATCAGATAAAGAGCACCAACGTACAATGCGTTCACGCAGCAAATCAAGCAGTCAAACTACAGAAAACAATGCAGAGGTACGCACAGAATCAGCTGTATCTGCAAATACAAATAATACAAATACACCTATTAATCCACCTGCAAAATCAACAATAATAAATATTGAGGATTTAAAATGCAGAAAAATAAGTGAATTAATATCAATAGCAAAAAGTCTTAACATACATAACTTTTCTGATTTAAGAAAGCAGGAATTGGTATTAAAGATAGTCGAAGTACAATCTCAATCAATAGGCAGCCAATCAGCAATAGAAGGCAGCGGAGTTCTTGAGATTATGCCGGATGGATTTGGTTTTCTGCGTTCTTCAAATTATAATTATTTTCAATCTCCAGCAGATATTTATGTATCACCATCGCAAATAAAGAAATTCTTATTAAGAACAGGCGATACGGTCAGCGGTCAAATAAGACAGCCAAAAGAAGGAGAACGTTATTACGCATTATTAAAAGTTGATACTGTAAATAATATCGATGCAAGTTTAGTAAGAGATAGAGTATTATTTGATGATCTTACACCAATATATCCAAAAGAACGTTTAAATTTGGAAAGATATTCCAGCGAATACTCTACACGTATAATGGATTTATTAAGTCCTATCGGCAAAGGCCAGCGTGGATTGATAGTATCACCGCCTAAAGCGGGCAAGACAATACTGCTTCAGCAAATAGCTAATGCAATAGCAATGAATCATCCAGAAGTTATTTTAATAGTTCTTTTAATAGATGAAAGACCAGAGGAAGTAACTGATATGGAAAGAAGCGTTAAAGGAAATGTAGAAGTTGTAGCGGCTACTTTTGATGAACCGCCAGAACGTCATGTACAGCTTGCAGAGATGGTTATAGAAAAGGCAAAACGTTTGGTTGAAGCAAAATATGATGTTGTTATTTTACTGGATTCTATTACTAGATTAGCGCGTGCAAACAATACAATAATTCCATCTTCAGGAAAACTTTTATCAGGCGGTGTTGATGCAAATGCGCTGCATCGTCCGAAACGCTTTTTGGGTTCAGCACGTAATATAGAAGAAGGCGGTTCTCTAACAATTATAGCAACAGCATTAATTGAAACAGGCAGTCGTATGGATGAAGTTATTTTTGAAGAATTTAAGGGAACTGGAAACATGGAACTTATTCTTGACAGAAGACTTGCTGAAAAACGTATATTTCCTGCTATTGATGTTAATAGATCTGGAACAAGACGAGAAGAACTTTTGCTTAGTACAGAAGAAATTAATAAATTATGGATATTAAGAAAGGTATTAAATGAATTGCCAACAACGACTGAAGCTATAGAATTTTTAATAGACAGAATGAAAGGCAAATCTAATGAAGAATTTTTAGCTTCTATGTCATCATAACGCAAATAATTATAATAAAATATAAAAATTAATGGAGAAAAAAATGAGTAAATTAAAAAGAAAATTTTTAGTTGTTTGTTTATTTTGTTTTTCTTTTCTTTTAGTTATGTCTTGCAGTGATAAAAATGATAATCCTGTTGATTCAGGTTCAGACAAAGTAGAGCAATACATGGCTATTGGCAATACAGCAACATTTGCACAAACTGGTTTTGAAAATGTACTTGGAGTAGATGTTCCTATACCAGATTCAAATTATTCATTAACACGTAATATACTTTCTACTGAAAATAAGAATTATAAATTTCAATTTGTTGATGCAGCAACAGGCAAAGTTGTTCGTACTAATACATTAACTATATCAGGCAGTCAAATCCTTTCAGATTTGAATTTAGATTTAAATGTAATGGGCGCAGGAATTAATTTAGCAATTCCTAATTTTCCATTGTTGGATTTAAATACTGTAGAATCAAAAAATTTATTAGATTCAACAATAAAATATAAACTTGATGCTTCTACTTTAATGCAAAGTATTCCAGCAGGTACTATTATGATTAATATAGATATACAATTAACATCAAAATTAATCAATAATGGAGCAAAAACATTTGCATTAAATGGTGAAAATATAGAAGTAGTATCTTATACAACAGAGAATAAATTTACAGCAACAATAAATGATCCATTAGCACAACAATTTATGCCAGAATACAACAATAAACTTGTTGCAAGTGGTTCTTATGAAAACGAAAACTATTTTTCAGCAAAGAATCATTTAGGTATTGTACAACAAACAGAAAAATATTTAATTCATAATGAATTAATAGGTGCTGATATAATGAATCAAAAAATAGTTCGTAAAATGGTATCATATACTGAAAAATAAATAAATTAATAAAATCGGAGAAATAAAATGGCAGAACCATTAAATATAACAGATGAAAACTTTGAACAAGAAGTTTTAAAATCAGATGTTCCTGTTCTTGTTGATTTTTGGGCTGAATGGTGCGGTCCTTGCAAGGCTCTATCACCAACTATTCATGAAATAGCAGATGAATATACAGGAAAATTTAAAGTTGGCAAATTAGACGTAGATAAATCACCAGAAGCATCTATTAATTATGGTGTACGTTCTATTCCTTGTTTAATTTTCTTTAAAAATGGTGAAGAATTTGATCGTATAGTTGGACGTGTTCCAAAATCAGAAATCACAGCTAAAATTGATGATATGTTAGCATAATTATTAAAAATAGCAAAAAAGATATTAAAATAAAAAAGCAATGGAATTTCCATTGCTTTTTTTATATTTATTCTTCTGTTAATTCTAATATTTATTTAAGCATTGTTTTAATTTCTACTCGAACAGTTCTTGATAAAGCTCGTCCTTCAGGAGTTGTATTGTCAAATAGAAGTACTTTATTTCCAAAAGGTTTTATAATTGTGTTTTTTACATTTAATGCTTTGCGTACTTCTTCGCAGCGTTTTTTTGCTAAATTTGTATTATATTCTTGGCTTCCGTTTCTATCAGCATAACCAGAAATAATAACTTCTGATCCTGGTTTAACTTTTGCTTTTATTTTCTTTAAGTATTCTTTGTCCGC
This sequence comes from Bacteroidota bacterium, assembly GCA_017428585.1. GTDB lineage: Bacteria > Bacteroidota > Ignavibacteria > Kapaibacteriales > UBA2268 > JAAYTD01. The sequence continues at coordinate 9,168 of JAFRQN010000217.1, forward strand.
TTTAGCTAATTCTGCTTTATCATAATCAAAAAGTATCAATGAATATCTTTCTATTACAAAATCATTTTCAGGCAGTTCTCTTTTTTTCATAATGCCTGTTTGTTTTATATTAATGTCTTTCTTGATTTTTTGTAATTTATTTCTACTATCTTTTAATATAAATTCAATGTTTAATGGATTGTCATTTTTTATATTTTTTAAGTTTTTCAGAATCCATGTAAAATTAGTTAAAATAGAGGAAGAAAAATTTGCAATTTCATTGTTGTTATGTTCAACATTAATATTAATTCTATTTATATTTTTATCTTTTACAACAGGTTCAAATTCTATCATAGGAGGATTTGCTATTTTTTCAATAAACAATAGTCTTATTGGCTCAAATAAGTCATTTGACTTGCTGCCATCAGGCGCTACTTCTACTCTTGAATTTTCTTCAATAATATCAGATTGATTAGCTCCCTTTCTTTTAGAATTAGTGCCTGTTTTTACAGTTATTTTGCTTGGACTTATGCCCCAATTTTGCATTAAATAGTTTTTAACTGCATTTGCACGGCTTAAAGCCAGTGAGCTGTTTTCTGATTCGTCTGCATAACCTGTTAATATGATTTTTGCCGCAGAATTGTCATACATTCTATATGCAATTAGATTTATCATTGTATGATTAAGCTCAATAGCATCTGGCGGCAAATGTTCTTCTCTGAAATTGCTTACGCCAAGATCATCTAATTGTTTTATGTTGGTGGAAGCAATATTATCACTGTTAGGCGCAAAATAAATATTTGTTAAAATTGGCAGATATTCTTCTGTTTCAATTTCCTCTAACGATAAAGTAAAATCTTCTGTTTTTACACCGTTGGTATCAATTCCATAAATTTTTAAATCAGCTGATGAACTGCCGCTTTTCTCTTCATCATTGCTTGCTTTGCTGCTTTTATTATTATAATTCGTAGAATCTGTTGTAGTTTTAGTATGATTGCAGGCTGAAGCGACAAACAATAATGAAATTATAATAAAAATAAATTTTTTCATTTTCATATTCATAAGCTATATATTAAATTATTAAAAG
>JAFRQN010000218.1 GCA_017428585.1 Bacteroidota bacterium
ATATCTATTTTTTCTTCTTCAGAAAGTATTCTGTTTTCATTAGCATCAAAACAATCTGTATTCTTTTTTATTTCTGGCATAAAACTTTTTAGGTTATTTCTTAAAAATTTAATCTGAATTGCCAAAATATTCTACATAACTGCTGTTGCTTTCAGCAATTTTAATTTTATATAGTTTGGCATTTTTTATTTTATCTTCCAAAATATTCCATGCAAATATTGCTATATTTTCTGATGTAGGAATATTATGTTTAAAAAATTCTATATCAAGATTTAAGTTGGAATGGTCAAGCAGGGATATTAAATGTTCCTGCATAATATCTTTTAGTTCTTTTAAATTAATTACAAAGCCTGTAAGTGGATTAATACTGCCTTTAACCGTTACTTCTATTGTAAAATTATGACCATGTCCATTTTTATTTGCACACTGATTAAATAATCTAAAATTTTCTTCATCACTGAGTGACGGATTATAAATACGGTGTGATGCAGAAAAAGACATCTGTTTGGTTACATAAATCATTGTATAGTATTTTTTTTATTTTATATTAAATTTAATTATAAAGATGCTTTAAATTCAGCAAATCTATTCTTAAATAAATTATCTTCTGTTGGTTCTGGAATATTATTTTCTTTAAGTAATTTATCTATAGCATCTATTCTATCTTTATCAGTAGGATGAGTGCTTAAGAATTTTTGTATTGTATTATAAATTCCGCTCGATGATGATTGAGAATCATTTAACATTCTTGAGAAGAAATATTTAGAAGCACCAGGATACCATTTAGTTGATAATAAATACTTAAATGAATAATGATCAGCTTCTAATTCTTCGCTTCTGCTGTTTTCTAAAAATGCTAATTCAGTTAATACATTTGTTGCTAAATTTGTTATTTCACTTGTATTTTCATCAAGGAATATATTGACTAAGAAGCTTACTCCATATTGTTTTTGGATTGTTTGAACAGAATGGCGTCTATCTGCATGTGCTATTTCATGAGCTAATATTGCTGCTAATTCTGCTTCGCTTTCAACATATTTTAATAGACCTGTATAAACATAAATATATCCTCCTGGAGTAGCGAAAGCATTGATAATATTTGTATCAAGAATTGTTACTTTGTATACAAATGTTTTGCTATAGAGCATTTCAGGTGATTTAATGATTTCATTAACAATATTTTGTAAATATTGTGTTGCTGAAGCATTATTTAGTATAGGATATGTTCTCGGATCTGCTTTTATTTGAGCATCAACTTCTGCACCAAGCTGTAAATCGTAGCTTGTTTGAAATACTGGCAATACGCCATTATCATCGCATGCTGGAATAAATACAAGCAATGATAAAATTAATGTCAAGTTTAAGAATCTTTTAAGAAAAGATATGTTCTTATTCATAATTTAAACTCCAAAAAATTATTTATAACTAATAAAATGCAATATAATATTTTTTAGCTTAATAATTTATATAAAAATTATCAAAGTCTTTATTTTTTCTAATAAATAAAAAGAAAAAGCTATAAATTTGAATGTATGAAATCTTTTCAATTTTATAGCTTTTCTATTATAGTTTGTACGATAATTAATTTATTTTAATTTGGAAATGCATCGTCAGCATTAAACAAGCAAGGCAAAAATAGTCTTGATGTAATATATGCTTGACGTTGAATTTTATATAAATCTTTTTCAGATAAATTAGCTGGATTATAGCTAATTCCTTCTGGTGTTTTTCTTAACAAAGATGCATAAAAAATACAAGCATTTAAATATGAACCAGTTATATTAGCATGTTTATTGTCTGGATCATATAAGTTTATATAATATTCTTCTTGAAAGTATTTCCAAGCGATTCCGCATGGTATTACCGGCACACCCATTTTGCAGCCGAGCAGATTATAGCGTAATATAAGCTGATCCTGCATTCCTGAGTAAGTACAACATTTTGGAAAACGCTTGCATAGCGTCTCATCTCCATATTTTCGTCCCCATGTCATAAACAATAGTGTTTTAGCATAAGGATTGTGTATATGAATTAATGAATCTAAAAAATATGCATAATGTAATGTTTTATTATAAAAAGTAGCACTATCCATTACTGGTCGTTGGCTTTGTTCCTGCAAGACAACATAATCCCAGCAGCCTAATTGAATTTTGTTTATTGTTTCTTCACATTCGCTGTGTTTTTCTAAAGTATAGCTGTCAAATGCAGATTTATCAGTTATTATTGTATCTGATGTATATGCTGCTAAGGTTGATACCATACCTGTAAAATTGTTCATGTGTGTGAAGCTATTGCCAATAAAAAGTACTTTCATAGTATTAGAATAAGATATATTGTTAATACTTATATTTATTATAAAACATAAAACAATTATTAAAGTTTTTTTCATTCTTCTTTTTATTTATTTATACTTTTTAATTTTTTATACGATAGATATTTTATTATGTATCATTTTTATATTAATTTTCTTTATTTAATGCCTTCTTTTAATAATTTTTCTATTTGTTCGGATTTGCTGCTTTCTATTAAATTTTCATCTTTTGCCATTTCCAATAATGCTAATCCAAAATAGCAGTAGCTTTTTCTTAAATGCTTATTATCTTTTAAATCATCAATATGCTGTTTTAAAATATCATAATCTCCTCGAACAATAGGGCCTGTTAGTGCAGTTTTATCATTTTTCAGCGCTGTAAAATTATTATTTATTGATGTATTAATTATTTTTGGCAAATATATTTCTGGCTGAATATCTGCTGCTTTTGCCAGTTTATATGATAAATTAAGCACCATTGCACTGTAATTGGACGCTGCAACGGCAGCAGCATGATAGATAGATTTATTTTTTATTGTTTTATCGCTTATATAAATAGGATTGCCATATATTGTTTTTATAAAATTTGATATTGTTTCTTTGGTTTCATCATTGTTTATATCTTGAGGCAGTTCAATGCTCCAAGCAGTATTATTTAATGTTGATTTTGCAAATTCTAATGTATTAACGCCGTAAGGATTAAAAAAAGTTTGGAATGGATGTATTGATGCTGTAACAGCTCCATATTCCCTGCATTTATCTAAAACATTGTGTTTTAGCGTGCCTGATAAATGGAAAACATAAACTCCTTTTAATTTATTTCCTAATTTGTTTGCGATTTCTGTTGCTTTTTCTTCTATATATCTATCTAAAACTGAAATTATTAAAGCATTTGGAATAACTTTTATTTTGTTTATATCATCTATAAATTCTGCTTTTATATTTTCGTCTTTGGATGCGCTTTTTGATATTACGTTGGACAGCATGCCTAATGAATCCAATGTAATTGAAAGTATTTTTCCTACATTGCCATATCCCAATACAGCAGCATTTTTAATTGTGTTCATTATCTTTTCGTTGTAATTCTTTAATTTGCTAAATTATAAAATTTATTTTTATTATACAAAAATTTTATTTCCTTTGTATATCTTTGTAGAATTAATATTATAAATTATTTAATTGTTTTATTTATTGTTTTTCTTTATTTTAGAAAATATTTTTGAATTAAATATAGATTGTAGTGGAAAAATCGGATCTTTTTGTCGGCGTTGATATTGGCGGAAGCAGTGTAAAAATTGGCGTAATTGATAGCAATTGCAATATAATATCAAAAAAAGTAATTGCAAATAACATAAAATTGCAGCCTGAACATATTCTTAACAATATCGTTGAAGTTCTTAAAGATTGCTTTAATGAGTATAAAAATATTAAATCTATTGGTGTTGGCGTACCGGGTATAGTTAAAAATGATATTTTATACATTGCTCCTAATCTGCCTAATTGGAAAAATCTGGATTTAGGCGGCTTTTTCCGCTCTAATTTTGATTGTCCTGTTTATATTGATAATGATGCAAAAGCTGCTGCATGGGCTGAATTAAAACGCGGGGCAGGAACAGAATTTAATGATTTTGTTTATATAACCTTGGGAACGGGGGTAGGCGGAACTATTATTATAAACAAGCAAATTTATCGTGGAATGCATAATTCTGCTGGTGAAATAGGGCATTTAATTATAGACAGCAATATAAACAGAAATTTAGATTCTGATATTGATCAAAAAGAAAATTATCGTTTGGGTGTATTGGAAGAGGCTATAGGCAGATTCCAAATTATTAATATTGCAAAGGATCTGTTAAAAGAAAATCAAAATTCGATGCTTTATGGCAAAGACTTTGATGTTGTTGATATTTCCAATGCAGCGGATAATGATGATCCTGTTGCAAAAAATACTTTAATTATTGCTGGAAAATACTTGGGAATCCTTTTAGCAAATTTAATGAATGTATTGGATATAACAAATTTTGTAATTGGTGGTGGAATTTCTCGTACTAATAGTATATTATTTAAAACTGCTGTTGAGACAGCTAAAAATAGAGCAATACCTATTTTGGGAACAAATATTATTTTAAAACAAGCTAAATTTATTGATGAAACGGGTATTGTTGGCGCCGCCATCTTGGGTATTGATTAGTTTATATATTTTTAATGGGAAAATAAAATGAAAAAAATAGAATTAGCAATGTCAGGACTTGCTGCTGCTTCATCTTCTTTATCTTCTGGATATTCTTATGTTGTAATCTTAAAAGAAAAAGAAGGGAACCGCACGCTTCCTATAACTATAACTACTTTAGAAGCTCAAGCATTTGTTGCTGCTTTAGAAAAAACAACTTCAGATAGACCGATGACGCATGAATTAATAAAAAGAATTATTTATTCGACAAGTCTTGTGGTCAAAGAGGTATTAATTTGTGATTTTAAGAATGATATTTTTTATGCCAGATTAGTTCTTAAAGATGAAATAGATAATAAAATCATAATAGACTGCAGGCCAAGCGATGCTATTGTTATTGCTCTTTACTGCGAAGCTCCTATTTTTGTTAATGAAGATATATTGGATGATATTGGTGTAACTTCTCGTATTAATAAGGTTGACAGCTGTATTGATGGAACTTTTCCATTTAAAGAAATGAATGACGACAGCAAATATCTTAAAATTGAAATGCTTAAGAGAAAATTGGATAATGCAGTAAGAAATGAAGAATATGAAAGAGCTGCTGAAATAAAAACAGAATTAGATAGTCTTAATCAGCCTAATAAATAAAAAATTTGGTTTTTTGACAAATAATTCTTATTTTTGTATATTCTTTTTTCGCCGGAGTAGCTCAGTTGGTTAGAGCACGGGAATCATAATCCCGGTGTCGGGGGTTCAAATCCCTCCTCCGGTACTTTTAATAAATCTATATCTTTCTTAGATATAGATAATTTTTTTAATATTTGGTATTAGCGATATAAAATTAATATGAGCAAGAGTCAAAATTATTTGTTTACTTCAGAATCAGTCAGTGAAGGTCATCCAGATAAAGTATGCGATCAGGTATCTGATGCTGTATTGGATGCTGTGCTTGAAAATGACAGCAATGGCAGGGTAGCGTGCGAATGTTATGCTACAACTGGAATGATTGTTGTTGGTGGAGAAATAACGACAAATACTTATATTGATTTGCCTGTTGTAGTTCGCAATGTTATAAAAGATATTGGCTATAACAGACCTGAACTTCGTTTTGATTCAGAATCTGTTGCTGTTATTAATGTTATTAATAAACAATCAGAAGATATTGCTTTAGGTACTGATGATGATGTAAACGGTGCTGGCGATCAAGGTATGATGTTTGGTTACGCTGTAAAAGAAACTGATAATTATATGCCTGCTGCTTTGGAATATTCTCATCGTTTAATGAGAAAATTGGCAGATATACGCAAAAACACAAGCCTTATGCCATATCTTAGACCTGATTCTAAAGCTCAAGTAACATTAGAATATACTCCAGATAATGTAATTAAACGTGTTGATACAATCGTTTTATCAACTCAGCATGATCCAGAAGCTTCTCAAGAACAGATAAGAAAAGATTGTTGCGAATATGTTATAAACGAAGTATTTAATAATACCAATCTTATTGATGATAAAACTATAATTCATATAAATCCAACAGGAAAATTTACTATCGGCGGACCTCATGGAGATACAGGGCTAACTGGTAGAAAAATTGTTGTTGATTCTTACGGCGGAAAAGCGCCTCACGGTGGTGGAGCTTTCTCAGGCAAAGATCCAACTAAAGTAGATAGAAGCGCTGCATATATGGCTCGTTATCTTGCAAAAAATATCGTTGCTGCTGGTTTAAGCGATGAATGTACAATCCAGTTGTCTTACGCTATTGGTATTCCTGATCCTGTAGCTGTTTATGTATCGCTGCATGATAATAAAAAGAGAGATTTGGAAATTGAATTAAGCAAATTTATTAAGAATAATATTCCTTTAGATCCTAAGTCAATGATTAATACTTTGCAGCTTCGTACGCCTATTTATAGAAAAACAACAAATTACGGACATTTTGGCAAGTCTTATCTGCCTTGGGAAAAATTAGATTTAGTAGATAAATTTAATAAAGTGAAATAAAAAAGAGCATGAATTTTAATTATTCATAAAAAAATGATAGAAAAAGTATTGAGAAATGTTTTTTTTACATTGTGAACCTCTAAATTTTAAGAGTAATGGAAACATTACTCTTTTTTTATACATCTTGATATTTTAATTCAGCTTGTCTTATTACTTGTTTAACAGCTTCTTCTTTTTTATTTGGTGGATATTTATAACTATATAACAATCGTCTTATTTCAACTCTTATTCTTGCTCTTGCATCTTCTCTCTTAAATGCTTCTAATGTAAGATTTTTATTGATTACTTCTACTAATTCTTTAGCTATTTCTACAAGTATTTCATCCTTCATTAGGTTTTTTATTTCAGGATCTGCTCCTAATGCATCAAAGAATGCTTTTTCTTCTGGTGATAAATTATATTCGTTTCCTTTTTTTACTTCTTTTTCAATTTCTTTCTTTAAATTAATCATTTCTTCAATGATTTTCTCAACATCAGTAATATCTGTTCTTTCATTGTATGCAGCAACTAATTTATTAAACTTTGTAGAGAATTTTTCCTGCAATGTTAAGTTTATCTTTCCAATATCGTTTATTGTCGTTCTAACTGCTCTTGTTAAAACCTCTGCTGCAATATTCTTATCTTTTAAATTTGTTAATTTATTTATTACACCATCGCTTAATAATTCTAAGCTGTTTCCTCTTGTTAATTCACCTAAATTAATTAATTCATCTTCTCTAATAGATTGTTCAAGCATTTCACCGACGTGTCTGTTTATTTCAGATACATCAAGTTTATTTTCATTAGAAATCTTTGAAATAAATGATCTAACAGATATTATAAATAAGGCCTTATCTTTATATTGTTTTTCTAATATGCCATTGCATAGAGTATATAAATTTTTAATATCTAAGCTGTTTTTCAAAAATCTTTTTTTCTTCTCTTCTGAAGTTAATGCTAAATCAGCACCTTCTTTGATAAGATTATATTTTACTGTATTATCTGCATTGTTAAAGTTTGAATAATCAAATTTATTAAATATTCCATCAATAACTTCTATTTTATCTTTCAGAACATTTATTAATTCGTTATTATCAACTACTTGTCTTTGGTCTCTATTGGTATAAGTTTTTAAGGCTTCCAACAGCCAAGTCTTTAATCCAATATAATCAACAATTAATCCTGC
>JAFRQN010000219.1 GCA_017428585.1 Bacteroidota bacterium
AACATGCCCAGTAAACAATATAAAAACCAAGCGTAATTGCTGCACTGACGCCAAAATTACCTCGTTTAGTTATTATTCCTAAAGGACATCCAACTAAAACAAATATAACACATGCAAAAGGTATAGCATATTTTTTATAAATTTCTACTTCGTAAGAATTTATCTGTTGCTGAACTAACTTTATGCTGTTTTGAGTATTAATAATATTGTTAGGCAGATGCATTAAGTTTGACATTAATGAATTGTTTTGTATAATACTTAGATTGTTGCTTGTTACAACAGAAGGATCAAATTCAGAAAAGTTTTCGTCCTCTTCTATTTGTTCAGGCAGCTCTTCTCCATATAAATAAGCAAAATGCTCATCTATCATGAATTTAAATCTCTTATATATTTCATTCTTTCTTTGATTTAATTGGTTGACTATATCACGCATGGCTGCAATATTCATTTCACGATCGCCGCGTGATAATATTCCTTCCTTGCTTTGCTCGAACCCAAAACCTTGCGTAGAGGTAACTAAAGTGTATTCATTAAATTTTATTATCCTATATCCCGTAGGATTATTGTTCTTTGCTTGATGTATTTCTCCATTTTTGAAATAAAAAAATACGTGTTCCATATCATTGGAAAAAGTTAATTTACAACTTTCTGCACTTATAGTTCTGTTTAAAGTATATTGCCTTTGATCATAGATTGTAACTGAATATAAAATATTTGTAGCAGTATCAACTTCACGAGCTAAAATAGTATATCCTTCTATATCCATAGAAAACTGTTCTGGCTCAATAGCTAATATTGGTTTTTTGCGCTGTATATCAAAAGTTAGAGTTTTTAATTTGTAATTAGTTTCCGGCAGTATATAGTCATTATACCAAAAAGTAAAAAGAAATAATAATACTCCTGCAAATAATAAAGGACGCATCATTTTAATTAAACTGCCGCCGCTTGCTTTAATAATAGTTACTTCATGAGCAGAAGACATATTGCCAAATGTTACAAGCGATGCAAACAATACCCCCATTGGAATAGCAAGAACAACCATCCAAGATATATTATAAGCAATTAATTGAATTATTATTACATTATCAAGTCCTTTTCCAAGTAATTTATCTAATGATTTCATAAGAAATTGCATTAAGAATAAGAATATTACAACGGAAGACCCAAAAATAAAAGGCGCAAAACTTGAACGTAAAATATAACGGCTTATTTTATTCATATAAATAATTAAAACAATTTTATATTGTTTTGGTTAAAAATTTTCTTTGCATTTAATATGTAAGCAATAAAGGAAACAACACAAAGTACAGCAGAAATGCAATAAAAATAAATTATATATTCAAAATTTAAAATGTTTAATACAAATGTAATCATTAAGAAAACAGCAGCAATTTTGCCAATTAAAATCGATGGAATAATAAATTTAATTTTTGTTTTGGCATATAGACCGCCTAATAAAATCAAAATATCCCTAATAACAACAATTAGTACAAACCATAAAGGCATACGATGCTGCAATAATAAAATTAAAACTGCAGATATAACCATTAATTTATCTGCCAGCGGATCTAATATTTTCCCTAATTCACTTATCTGATTAAGTTTTCTTGCAAAAAAACCATCAAAGAAATCAGTAATAATTGCTGTTAAATAAATAATAAAAGCATTAATATTATTGTGATTATACAACTGACAACCAGCAATAATAATTAATATAATACGCAAAAAAGAAAACAAATTAGGAATAGTTAATATCTTATTGCTTTCAATTTTATTATAGTTATTATCGGTTATATTATTCATCTTATTTTTATTTTAATAATGTTATCTTTTAACTAAAAAAGACAGCATTTAACTGTCTTTTTATAAAATTTATTATTTAACAATTAATAATCTTTAATCGCCATAAAATGGTTTTTTCTTATTTAGATATCCTAAATTATTGTTAGGCTTCAAAGGATCAAAACAAATATTAGAATCATATTTTTCACCAGTTGGAGTAGGAGATACATCCTTGCCTAAATTTAATAAATCAGGTTGGTATTTGCCTGCTTTCTTTGACATTTTTTCTTTTACAGCCAATAATGCAGTAAATAATGCTTCAGGTCTTGGAGGACAGCCTGCAACATAGAAATCAACAGGCAGTATTTGATCAACACTTTGTAATACAGAATAAGTACGAAACATTCCACCACTTGAAGCACATGCTCCCATAGCGATAACAAATTTAGGATCAGGCATTTGATCATATATTTTTCGTACAACCCATGCCATTTTGTAGGTTACAGTTCCTGCAACAATTAATATATCAGATTGACGAGGAGTCATTCTAAATACTTCAGAACCATAGCGTGAAGCGTCAAAACGAGATGAAGCCCAGCTCATCATTTCAATAGCACAACAGGAAATACCTAAACCCATAGGCCAAGGAGAATTTTTTTGTCCCCAGCGTATCAATTCTCCTACGGTTGAATTAATAAACCCATTTCTATTAATAAATTCTACTAATCCCATTCCAAACCTCCTTTTTTGTATTCCCATAACCAACCAATAAATAGAATAAATACAAAGATAAGCATAGCTATAAATGCTTTTGGCGACATATCTCTAAGATATACAGCCCAAGGATATAGAAAAACTACTTCTATATCAAAAACAATAAAACTAACTGCTATCATATAATATTTTATAGAAAATCGCTGTCTTGCTGAGCTAAAAGGAAGTACACCGCTTTCATAAACACTACCTTTCGTTTTTGTTGAACGACGAGAGCCTAACCATTTAGCAAGGACTAAAAATAGACCTCCCATCAAAAACGAAAAAATAACCATTACTATTACTGGCAAATATTCGAATAACATATTTTATATTTTTTTGTTTATAATCCTATTTATTAAATTCAAAAATAATAAAAATTAGATAAAAAACATATTACTATTTAAAAATATCTAATTAATTTTTTTCAATACTGTTTTTATTTTTAAATAACTTATCAAATGATGGCAGTTTATTGTGTAAAAACAATAAAAGAATAACACCACATGTTACACAAGAATCAGCAATATTGAAAACAGGGAAGTGAGTATAGTTTATTCCAAGAAAATTTATGTCAGGGATATCTACAAGAATAAAATCAACTACACGACCATAAAATAAAGGAGCTTCATTGAAAATTATACCATAAAAATTGCGATCTATAGCATTCCCAAAGGCACCAGCTAAAATTAATACAATGGCAAACTTTAACAGATTATTTTTGCTTGCTTTGCATACTTTGTAAAGATAGTAGGCAAGGAAGCCAGAAGCTATTAAAGAAAATATACTTAAAAATATCTTGCCCCATCCAAAAGATATTCCAAATGCCATTCCTTCGTTTTCAATAAATGTAAGCTGCAATATATTGCCCAGTATCGGTATTAATTCACCATATCCTAAGCCTTGATGTTCTATGCCAGAAAAAGAAAAACCTTTTATAGCAAATTTTGTTATTTGATCTAATAGAACAAAAAATAAAGCTAAAATGAAGAAAAAGATCGTATTGTCTTTGCTGTTATCATTTAAAATATTAACATCATCTATATTATTAGTGTTGTTTTCCATTTGTAATTTTATTTTATTAATTTCTTATATCTTATGCGTGTAGGTTCTATGTCTTTGCCTAAACGCATCTTTCTGTTCTCCAAATATTCTGTATAACTTCCTTCAAAATAATAAACTTGACTATTTCCTTCAAAAGCAAGTATATGAGTTGCAATTCTATCTAAAAACCATCTGTCATGAGATACTACAACAGCACAACCAGCAAAGTTTTCCAAACCTTCTTCTAAAGCTCTTAAAGTATTAACATCTATATCGTTGGTCGGTTCATCTAATAACAATACATTTGAATTCTTTTTTAATGTTAAAGCTAATTGTAAACGGTTGCGTTCTCCGCCTGACAACATAGCACAAGTTTTTTGTTGATCTGCACCGCTAAAATTAAATCTTGCTACATAGGCTCTTGAATTTACAGCTCTATTTCCAAGTAAAATTTCATCATTGCCCTCAGAAACAACTTCCCAAACAGTTTTTTCAGGCGTAATTGTAGAATGTTGTTGATCTACATATCCAATTTTTACAGTTTCTCCTATATTAAATTGTCCAGAATCTGGCTGTTCTAATCCCATTATCATTCTAAACAAAGTAGTTTTTCCAGCTCCGTTAGGTCCAATTATACCAACAATTCCTGCAGGCGGAAGTTTAAAATTTAAATTTTCAAATAATACTTTATCGCCATACGACTTCGTTACATTTACAGCTTCAATTACGTTGTTTCCTAATCGAGGACCATTAGGAATAAATATCTCTAATTTTTCTTCTTTTTCCTTTACATCTTGATTTAATAAATTTTCGTATGCATTTAATCTTGCTTTTGATTTAGCATGTCGAGCTTTTGGTGCCATTCTTACCCATTCTAATTCACGTTCTAATGTC
>JAFRQN010000220.1 GCA_017428585.1 Bacteroidota bacterium
AATGAAATACAATCATTTATAGAGACACTCTGCAAGCCAGAATGGGAAGGAAGACGAGCTGGTGCTCCAGGATATATGGAAGCTGCTAATTATGTTGTTGACAGCCTTAAAAGCTGGGGACTTAAACCAGTAATGAAAAATAACAGCTGGTTCCAAGAATTTGAACATGAATGGACTAAAATTAAAGATCACGGCAATTTATCTGTTAGTTTTGAATTAAATAAAGATACTATAACAAAAACATATAAATTCCCAGATGATTATTTTCCTGGATCTTCATCAAGTTCAGGTACAATTACCGCTCCTGCTGTTTGGGTCGGCTATGGCATCACTGCTCCAGAATTAAAATATGATGATTATGCAGGTATTGATGCAAAAGGGAAAATAGTCGTTATTGAAATGGAAACACCTGTTAATTCAAAACATAAAGACTATAAAACTTGGGCTAAGTACTCCTCCACTGTTTCTAAATTAAACAATGCAATAAAACATGGTGCCAAAGGATTAATATTTATAGCAAAATTAGCTAATCCATCTCTGCCATATAATGATAATTTTGTTTACTGCTACATGAAACAAAGTTCCGTTGATGAACTATTTATAGGGCTTAAGGAAAAAAGAAAAACACTAATAGAACAAATAAAAAAGGATTTAAAACCTCATTCTCTATTATTAAATAAAACAATTTCCATAACAGCAAATACAGAATATTATCCAAACAGCAGCTGCTGCAATGTATTAGGATTGCTTGAAGGAAGCGATGATAAATTAAAAAATGAAATAATAATAGTAGGCGCTCATTTAGATGGAGTTGGAAATGCAGGCGCATTCTTCCCTGCTGCTTTAGACAATGCTTCCGGCTGTGTAGATATAATGGCAATAGCACAAGCATTAGCAAAATCAAAAGCAACTCTTAAACGCTCTATATTGTTTATTTTCTTTGGTGCAGAAGAAACTGGATTAAGAGGAAGTACTTATTATACAGAACATCCTGTTTTTCCAAAAAATAAAACATTATGTATGTTTAATTTTGATATGGTCGGCAATGGATGTGATATAGGTGTTTGGGGTGCTGACAGTTATCCGCAAATACAAAAATACTTTGCTGAAGCTAACGATAAATATATACATCGCAAATTCCACTCTTCAGAATATGCTGATGATGGAGGACGTCCTCGTACAGATGGCATGGTCTTTGGCCGTGCAGGATATAGATCTATGGCAGCAATAACACCTCATGCTGTCAAAAAAACATATTACCACGATATAGGCGATACTCCTGATGCTGTTGTTCCAGAAATAATGGAAGATATCAGCAAGTTGTTTTATTTAGCTTTAATAGGCATTGCAAACGATGCATCCATTACAGTAGAATAACTAATCATATATAGTTATAAAATACTATTAAACAGTATTAAAATTAAATAAAAAAATCGTATTTTTGTAATTGTGAAATTATCAAATATTTATACTAAAAAACTTAATTAAAATGAAAACATCAATAGAAATAAGAGAATCCTTTTTAGATTTTTTCAAATCAAAAGGACATAGAATAGTAGAAAGTATGCCGGTTGTACCTCATAATGATCCAACATTATTATTTACAAATGCTGGCATGAATCAGTTTAAGGACGTATTTCTTGGTATAGGAAAAAGAGATTATAGCCGAGCAGCAGATTCACAAAAATGTATAAGAGTTAGCGGCAAACATAATGACTTAGAAGAAGTAGGCGTTGATACATATCATCATACTTTCTTTGAAATGCTGGGTAATTGGAGTTTCGGCGATTATTATAAAGCAGAAGCTATCGATTATGCATGGGAACTTTTAACAAAAGTTTGGAAATTAGATACAACAAGATTATATGCAACTGTTTATCGTACCGATGACGAAGCATACGAAATTTGGAAAAAATACTTGCCTGAATCACATATACAAAGATTTGCAGAAAAAGATAATTTTTGGGAAATGGGCGCAACAGGTCCATGCGGCCCTTGCAGTGAAATACATTATGATAGAACACCTGATAAAAGCGGTGCTAAATTGGTAAATGCTGGTTCACCTGATGTTATAGAAATATGGAACTTAGTATTTATTCAATTTAACAGAAAAGATGATGGTACATTAGAACCTCTACCATCAAAATTTGTTGATACAGGTATGGGATTTGAAAGAATCTGCGCTATTCTTCAAAATGTTAATTCAAATTATGATACTGATGTTTTCCTTCCTATTATTGGAGAAATACAAAGACTCAGCGGAATAATATATACAACTTCGCTTGAAAAGAAAAGCGATATTGCAATGCGTGTTATAGCAGACCATATACGTACATTATGTTTTTCAATAGCAGACGGTGTACTTCCAGGAAATGACGGAAGAAATTACGTTATACGAAGAATTTTAAGACGTGCATTAAGATACGCTAAATCTTTAGGCTTTACACAACCTGTTTTATACAAGTTGGTAAATATTGTCGTCAATTCAATGGGCGACCATTTTACAGAATTAAAAAAGAATAGAGATTTAATCCAAAAAATAATCTACAATGAAGAAGTCAGCTTCCTCCAAACAATGGAACGTGGATTAGAAAAAATAGAAGCTATTATTAATGGTATTATATCTAATAATCAAGAAAAGATTATTTCTGGCAATGATGCATTTTTATTATATGATACATTTGGCTTCCCATTGGATTTAACAGAACTAATTGCTCGAGAACGTGGTTTTAAGGTAGATTCTTCAGAATTTGAAAAAAGAATGAACGAACAAAAAGAACGCTCAAGAGCAGCAAGAAAAGTAGTTTCTATGAACAGCAATCTACCGCAAGTTAATATAGAAACAGAATTTATAGGTTATCAATTAGAAAACTTCAAACCAACAGATGCAAAAGTAAAATATTTCCAAGATAATATAATCGTACTTGACCGTACTCCATTTTATAGCGAAAGCGGCGGACAAATCAGTGATATAGGAATATTATTTATTAATAGCAAAAGCTACAATGTAGTTGATGTAAAAAAACAAGGCGGAACAATATTCCATATCTGCAACAGCAATATAGAATGTAATATTGGAGATGATGTTAAATGTTTAATTGATTTTGAACGCAGAAACAATATTATGAGAAATCACTCTGCTACTCATTTGCTGCATGAAGCACTGCGTTCTCAATTAGGAAGTCATGTTAAACAAGCAGGTTCTTTAGTTACTGATACTTATCTGCGTTTTGATTTCAACCATTTTGAAAAACTTAGCAACGAACAAATAAAAAGCATAGAAAAAGCAGTAAATGCTATTATTTTAATTAAACAACCAGTTAATACAAAAGTACTGCCTATTGAAGAAGCAAGAAAACTTCCAAATGTAAAGATGTTCTTTGGCGATAAATATGGAGACTTTGTACGAGTTGTTTCAATTGGAAATTTCTCTTCTGAATTCTGCGGCGGTACACACGTTTCTAATTCAAGCGATATTTGTTTTTTTAAGATTATTTCAGAATCATCTATTGCTTCAGGCGTAAGAAGAATAGAAGCTGTTACTGGCAAAAAAGCCTTTGAATATGTTGAAAATTTGGAAAAGAACATAGAAGAGAAAAATATTGCCATAGAAAAATTAAACAATCAAATAAAATCATTAGAAAAAGAAATAGAAAAGACTAAACTTTCAACATTGACAAAAAACTCTAATGATTTTATGAGTGAAGCAAAATTATTTGGAGATGTTAAAGTATTAGTAAAACAAATGGAATTGCAAAATTTAGATCAATTAAGAACAATAGCTGAAAATGTTCGAGATAAATTTGGCACTAAAGGTATTTGTTTAATAGCAGCTGTTATTGAAAATAAAATACAATTAGCTTGTTCTGTAACAGAAGATCTAAAAGGCACTGCTCCTGCAGGCAAATTAGTTGGTGAAGCTGCGAAATTATTAAATGGCGGCGGCGGCGGCAAACCACATTTAGCAACAGCAGGCGGAAAAGATATTTCAAAAATACAATCTCTATTAAATACAGATTTCTATGAAATAGTAAAAAAATATATTTAATCAATTAAATAAAACATATAAAATAGATTAATTTCTATTTTATATGTTTTTTTTCTTAACAATATATTAAAGTTTTATATTTTATAAATTTTTTCGTATCTTTGTAACACCAATTATATAAAGTCAAAAAAAAAGCATAAAGAGTGGAACAGTATAAAATAATAATTGTCGAAGACGACTTATCAATTAATAAATCACTAACAAAACATTTAGAAAAGAAATACAAGGTTATTAGTTTTACTAATAGCAATGACGCATTTTCTAAATTACATTTACATAACCCTGATCTAATTTTATTAGATATGTTTCTGGGGTATGATAATGGTTTAGCGCTTTTAGATCAATTACGATTAGAAGGCTGGCAAATGCCTGTCATAATTATTACAGGATCTAATGATATAAAATTGGCAGTACGATCTGTTAAATTAGGTGCAGAAGATTTTATTCTAAAACCTATTGAATTGGAACAATTAGATTTAACAATAGAAAAAGCTCTACGCAATTCGATGATGCGGAGACGTGTTGAAATTACCAACGAGCAGCTTCAAAAAACTATAGGTACTCAAACCAATATAATAGGAGAATCAGAATCTATAACTTCTGTGTTAAAATTAGCCTCTAAAGCTGCTGCTTCTAATGATACAACAGTATTGCTGACAGGCGAAACAGGAACAGGAAAAGAACTAATAGCAAATTATATTCATAATAATTCACAAAGAAAAGATAAACCTTTTATTCCTATTAATTGTGGTGCTATTCCTAAAGACTTAGCTGAAAATGAATTATTTGGTCATGAACGTGGTGCTTTTACTGGTGCAAATGATAAAGTAAATGGACGATTTGAGCAAGCACAGCACGGAACCATTATGTTAGATGAAATAGCAGAACTAAGTTTAGACTTGCAGGTAAAATTATTAAGAATATTAGAGGCACGAAAATTTTATAGACTTGGCGGACAAAAAGAAATTAGTATAGATGTACGTGTAATTGCAGCAACAAACAAAAATTTAGCTGAACTTGTAGCTAAAGGAGAATTTAGAGAGGATTTATATTATAGACTTAATACATTCCCTATTAATATTCCACCTTTAAGAGAACGAGGAAACGATATTTTATTGCTTGCTGCATATTTTATAGATGAATTTAACAAAGAACGCAACAGCAATATAAATTTTGACAACGATGCTATTAATATATTGCTGAATTATAAATGGCCGGGAAATATCCGTGAATTAAGAAATGTTATCGAACGTATTTTATTATTGCATGATGCAGATAAAAATACTATTACAAAATCTGAACTTGCACTATCAGGTATTATCGATAGCAATAGTATTAATAATAACATTAAGTTAACTGAAAACAATCATTATCTGAAAATATCAAATAATGGTGCAACAGAATCAGAAGTTTTAACAGATTTAATTATTCAAACATTAACATTAACTAAAGGCAATATCAAAAAAGCAACGAAACTATTGAATACAACAGAGACAAAATTAAAATATATGATAACACAATATGGTATTAATATAGAAACATATAAAAATCTATAACGTAATAAAAATTAAATTGTATTTTTTAGTTAATAAACATAATAATTAAATATATTATCATGAAAAAAATAACACTTATATTAACAATAGTTTTACTATTAGGTAATTATTCTTTACCTTTAGCAAGCCAACAAACCAAGCCAAAGAACTGTAAAAGAAATACAACAAAAGTAGTTAAATCTAATAAACAAGATACTATTAAACAAGAAATTGTAAAAAAAGATACTACAGCTAAGCTTGAAGATAGAGACATTGTTTTTGATCTAAAAAGACTTAATTTAATGGCTTCATTATCAGTTTATGGTCAAAAGGATTATGAAGGCAGTGGACGTGTTGTTGTTGCAGTAGATATTGACGAAGAAGGATTATTTAGAAAATTAGAAATAAAAGAAAGTACAAATAAAAAACTCAATCTTCCAGCTATAAAAGTTATACAGGAATATGGAAAAAAATATAATATTCAAGCTGCTGTAAAAAATGGTGTGCCTGTATATACAGAAGATTTAATTGTTCCTGTTGAATTTGATATGGATAGATTCAAAGATTAAATAGATAATTTAAGATATTATTAATAAAAAAAGGAGCATTACTGCTCCTTTTTTTTATAATTTCAAATAATTTAATTTATTCTTCTCGTAAAA
>JAFRQN010000221.1 GCA_017428585.1 Bacteroidota bacterium
AAAAGAGCGGGAAAAAGTTTCTTGAAGTTCAGGCATATATTCATTTACAGCTTTATTTAATGCTCTTTGAATAGCTGCATTTATTGTTGTATATATATTTAATCCATCTTTATAGAAATCATATTCTCTTAAATTCTTATCAGCTTTTATTGACTGTCTTATTGTCTCAACGAAATGAGGTGCTATTCCCATATTTGCCAAACGCTGCATTTGCAATGCTTGATTTTTAGAAATACTATTATCCATAAAAGAGACTGGTTCATTTACTGATTCTCTGTATTTAGAAGAAGATATATAATTTTCTTCCAACATCATATTTAATACTAAATTACGTCTCTTTATAGCATCATTATAATTATCTCTTTTATTAAAATACTCAGGTTTCTTTAAAATCCCTACAAGATAAGCACATTCTGCAGTCGTCAGTTCCTGAGGTTCTTTATTAAAATATCTATTAGATGCTACCTGTAATCCATAAGCACCTTTCCCAAAATTTACAGTATTAGTATATAATTCTATAATTTCTTCTTTTGTATAGGTCTTTTCTATCTGAAATGCAGCAACTGCTTCACGTATCTTTCTTTTCATGCTGGTTTCTCTTCTATCAAGATATAAATTTCCAGTAAGCTGCATGGTAATTGTACTTGCACCTTCCTTTGAATATCCAGCAAAAATATTCTTTATCAGACTATTTATAACACGTTGAGTGTGTACTCCCCAATGATTCCAAAACTGTTTATCTTCTGTAGCAACTAATGCATTTACAAAATCCTTTGGTATTTTTTTATATTCCAGAGGTACTCGTCTTTCTATGAAAAAATAATCTATTACCTCGCCATCGGCACTAAATATTTGCGTTGCAATATTTTGTTTTGGATTTTCAAGATCAGCAAGAGAAGGCATACCGCTGGATGTAATAACTTTAATAACAATAAATAAACCTACTATTGCTAAAATAGTTATCATAACAAGCAAAACCAAAAAATGAGATGGTTTATATTTATCAAAGAAATTTGTATTCATTTTATGAAGATAATTAAATAATAAAATATTTTTAAATAAATACTCATCTAACAGATTGTTAGATGAGTATTTTTATTATTAGAGATTTACAATATTATTTTACTACTTTAAATGGAATCGTAATTTTTCTTCCACCTATTGTATATTCTACAAAATAAGATCCTGATGACAAGTCAGCAGCATCAAATGGAATAGAATATGAACCATTTGTATATTGTTTTGCTATTACATTTTTAACTACTTCACCTGTTAAATTCAAAATATTAATATTAACATCTTTCAATGATGAAGATTCTAATGAGAAATTAATTGTAGCAAAACTATTAACTACATTTGGCAATACTGAACAAGCGTATTGATTAACAATAGCAACACTTCCTGTATCTGGAGGAGTATCTTTTCCTTCGCTTGCACCTTCTATATCAATTACAAATGTAGGATTTTCTGGATCATTGCTTGTAATTTCTATTGAGCCTTCGTAAGTTCCTTTTTTAGTTGGAGGATTAAATATTACTGAGAAATCCTTACCAAACATATCATGAGCACCTGTTCTAACTACTGTAAAATCAGCATTTAATAACTCAAATACACCTGCTGGCGCATCTGTAGTTAACTTAATACTAACTTCAAGATCAGCACCACCTTCATTATAAATATTTATATCATAATTATAAGGTCCTGATTCAGCTTCTTGTTCGCCAAAATCATAGTAATTATCAGAAGGTGTAATAACCATCTTTGGTTCTAAACCTGCAGCAGGATTTTTACCAGTACCATTTATGTATAAACTATATGGTGAATTTATAGGATCGTTACAATTAATAGCTAATGTAATATTGTGATCACCTGCATATTTAGGAGTAAACTTAATTACAAGTTTAGCTTGTTCACCTGGATTAATATCTTCTTTTGGATATTCTAATACTTCAAATGCATCATCATCGTTGAAATCAAAAATACAGCTATATATTTTTAATGGACCTTGTTCTGGTTCTGCAATATTCTTAATATATAAAGTTTCTGTTTTGCTTTGTGGTCTTTCAACTGTTCCAAAATCTAAAGTATTAATACGATCACCTTTCTCATTTACAACTGTAATTTCAGGTTGTTTCTTAACCTTATATCCATACCACCAAGTAAATAAATTATCAAAGAATGTATATGCTGTTGTTCCAATAGAACCAATACCTGCACCATTCATGCCGGCAACATTAAATCCACCAACAAACATTTTTTGATTACCATTGCGTGTCTTTACCATAGCATAATTAGTTACACTAGGATCAAAATATGCAACACTGCTTGATTTAGATGTATTTAATATATTAAATCTATTACCATAAAGAGCTGAGAATGTAGGTTCATTATTAGCGTATGCATTCATATTAAATACAAGACTGTTGCCATCTTTATCCATTGTTAAAGAATCGCTTGTATTGCCTTTAATAACAAATGGCGCTGCACAATAATTACGTTCATCAACATAATCTTTATTTATAATATAATAAGTTGAATCAGATTTTACACTTATACCAAAATTATTGCATAATGTTGAGAATTTATTTTTTGCTTCATTTGATGGATATTTAGAATTATAATACCACCATGATTTATCAAAGAATAATGCAACATGCTTGTTTGCAGCTTGAGCTTCCAATAAGAAATCTATTTCTGATTCTTCTAAGTGTTTTGCCATTAATCCATTTGTCTCTTTAGGGAAATTTGGATTGTAAATACCAAAATTCAACCAATTAGAATTTTGTGCAGTTAAATTTGCTACTAATCTTTGATGTCCAACTGTTGCACAATTATAAATAAAACCTTCAAATGCAGATACAGGAATTACTTTATGGAAAATAGGATCCAATAATCCTATATTTGGACCATGAGCAGAATATTCTTTTGATAATTGATATATATCATATTCTGCTGGGTTATTTGCTCTATCTGTGAAAATAATTGTAGTTATTTCTTTATTAGCAATAATTGCTTGTGCGCTTGTAAATTGAGGATTAAATGCATCATCTGTATTAATTGGAAGAACACAAATATCAAGTGCACAAATATCTGCTACACCAGATGTTTGTACTGTTGCTGTAACTGTTGTAGTTTGTCCAGCTGGAATAGTAACTTTTGTTTTATTTAATGAAACATCCCAACTTTCAGGAATAGTTGAAGTAGCTTTATTTATAAATATCTGAGCTTCTACTGATTTAGAAGATGGATTAGATACTGTAAAATTAGCTAAAACTTTTTCACCAGTTGTTTTTAATTGTTGGAAGTTGCTGTTTCCAACAGGGACTATTTCTAAATATAATGGTTTTGCTTTTTGAGCAGCTTTTACATCTACTACATTATCTGTAGAAGCATCTAATAGTTTTCTTAAATCAGCAGAAGTAGAAGCTACACAATATAAATACTTAGGATTCCAATTTTTATTAATAGGAACCTTATATGTTAGAGTAGTTGTTTTTTTACCTTTTTTAATAGATACAATTGATAAATTGCTTATACCTAAACCACTAAAATAATGAACAGGAGAAAAATAATGCTCTTCTTGTCCATAAACATGATATGCTTCTACCAAAGCAGCATTAAAATAAACACTTACATCTTCATTCTCATATTGTGGATGTACTTTAAAAACTAAATCTACTATATAATAACCATCCTCTATGCGTGTTTTTGGTGTTACGAATACAGGAGTACCAAGATTTGCATCCGTTCTTAAAGAGTCAAAAATTCTCTTCGCATTTGTAAACGCAGTTACAATAACATCTGGTTTATCAGAACCTATTGGATTATCAATAACATATGGCCATGTAAGACCCTTTGTGTTACTTTCAGATCCATCAAAAAGTAAATTATTATATAATAAATATCTTTCTTCAACAAATGCTGGATATCTTTTATAAGCACTGTCTAATCCAAATAATGGATAAACCTTTCCTGCTTGAGCGTCAACTGGACTGCCGCTCTTATTATGAACTTTAGTATATGAGATAATAGGAATATTATACTGATCAAAGTTATTAATAAACCATTGAATTACGGCTTTATTAGTTTGATTATCTTGTGTCAAAGTAGGATCACAAAAATAATCATACAAAGTACCCATCAGTTTACCTTGTGCATTTACTTCAGTTGCTGATATTCCCAGTATCAACATTGCTAAAATAATAATTATTTTTTTCATTCAATTTACTCCAAAAAATTTATAAAATATATTAATTTTCAGTTTTTAGTTTTTAAATTTCTTTTAATTTATATTTTTTCAATATAATTTTCTTTTCAAATTAACAAAAATTTTTATAAAAACAAAACTTTTGAATTAAAACTAACCTATAAATAGAAAATTTGCAATAATTAATATAGGTAAAATAATGATTAATGAGAATTTATACATATATTGAAAAAATTGAGGCATATTTATTCCATTCTGTTCTGCAATAGATTTTACCATAAAATTAGGTCCATTGCCAATGTATGTAATAGAACCAAATGCAACAGCTCCTATACAAATTGCCTCCATAAATATGTTTGGTATTCCTGCTATCATTTCACCTGAAGCACCACCAAATAAACTATGAGCTAAAGTATAAAATGTTACAGCAGTAGGCGTATTATCTAAAAATGAACTTAAAGCACCTGTTACAAAATAAAATGCACTTGGAGTATTTATATCAATCGATTTGCTGTTTTCCTGCAGATAGAGTAAAACAGGTACCATCGTTATAAAAATACCAATGAATAAAAATGCAACTTCTTTTATTGGCTCCCAATTAAAATTATTTGCTTTTCTACATTCTTTAGAGGTTGTAACAATAGACATTACACCAGCAATTATAAGAATTATATCTCGGAGACAAGTAGCAATTTTGTACTCCTTCATAATGCTGAAATAATTTGGATTGACAAAAGCAACAGCTAAAATAACAATGAGCAGCCAAACAAAATTTAATTTTCCATTTATAACCAAAGATGTTTTATTGTCAAGATCACGTTTTTTAACTTCATCGCTTTCACGTTTCCAATGATAAGTATCAAATATATAGAATAACAATAGCAGCATACCATTAATAAACAACCATGGCAGTACTAATGATAAAAACCAAAAGAAATCTACTCCTCTTAAATACATCATAAATAGAGGTGGATCACCCAGCGGAGTTAATAGACCACCGCAATTAGCCACAATAGCTATGAAAAATAACACAATATGAACTTTTCGCTGGCGTTCTTCATTTGTATGAAGCAACAATCTTATCAAAAGCATAGCAGCACCCGTTGTTCCCATAAAAGACGCCAATACACCGCCCGTAAGCAATATTAATAAATTATTTCTTGGCGTAGCTTCTAAATTAGCATCAATAAAGATACCGCCTGTTATAACAAATAAACTGCCAAGCAAAACAATAAAAGGAATATAATCGAAAATTATTGTGTGTTCCAACATTGCACCTTTGCTATTTGCCAACAGCCATATAATTGTTGGAACACTTAAAACAAGTGAGACTATTAATTTGTTTCTATTGCTTTCCCAAAAATTGCCCGCAATCATAGGACAAACAGCAATAGAAGCAAGCATTAATATAAACGGAATAAATATCAAAAATTCCATACAATACTCTTAATTTATATAATTTGAAATATATTTTACAAAAATAGTATTTTTATTTATATTTTTTATTATTTTAAATAAAATAATTTGTGCAATAATTGATAATGACGGTATTACTATGAAAAAAAGACTGCGTTGTATATTATATATTATAGCTATTGTTATTACTTTTGGATTTAATAATACATTCCTATTCTCTCAGGAAGAATCTGAAGGAAAAGAATTTTTTCTTTCTTTTTTGCCAAATTACCATAATTATCCTGGCAGAACAAGTATAGATAGTGTGTATATTTTCATAACATCTCAAATCCCAACTAAAGGAACAATATCATACAAAAAATTTAATACTAAAACACAAAAATATGTAGATACTACTCATAACTTTCAAATAACAGAACCAAACGGAATATATAAATTCAAGCTTCAATATTTTTATTATGAATTAAATGGTTTTAATGACAATGGAATGCTTCTTCCAAAAAAATCTGATAAACATGAATGTGAAAAAGTAACGACGAATAAAACATTTTATATAAAAACAGATGAAAAATCTACTGTTTACGCTTTTGAATACGGAGATAAATCTGCAGAAGCATTTATTGTACTGCCTGTTGCTGCCTTAGGAGATGAATATTATATTTTAACATATAATTCTGATGGAAAAATTGGCTACAATAAAACTCTTGCTGGATC
Organism: Bacteroidota bacterium; assembly: GCA_017428585.1. Taxonomy (GTDB): domain Bacteria; phylum Bacteroidota; class Ignavibacteria; order Kapaibacteriales; family UBA2268; genus JAAYTD01. The sequence goes on from JAFRQN010000221.1 coordinate 6,338, forward strand.
ATCAACTCCATCTCAATTTGCAATAGTTGCAACAGAAGATAATACTAATATAATTATTAACCCTTCGTCTAATACATTTGTAAATGGTTTAGAGCAACAAAATATTACTCTTAACAAAGGCGAAACTTATTTAGTACAATCAGAAATTAAAAGCGATAATCTTATTTTTGATTTAACAGGAACTTATATTAAAGCTGATAAAAATATTGCTGTATTTGCTGGACATCAACGTGCGACAGTTCCTGTACACAACTCTTCCAGCAACAACCCTTCAAGAGACTGTCTCATCGAACAGCTTGTTCCTGTAAATGCTTGGGGAAGAAATGCTATTATAGCACCTTTTGTAGAAACTTCAACAACAAAAGAATATAACGATATATTTAGAGTAATTGCTGCAAAAGACAGCACAATTATTTTATTAAATGGAAAACAAATAGGCCTGCTTAATGCTGGTGAATTTTTAGAACAAGATTTAACAGCAGGATTATTAACTGCAAATAAACCTATTATGGTAGGTCAATATAATGTAACTTCTTCTTTTGATTATGATATTATTCATTATACAAGATACGGCGATCCTTCTATGTTAGTAGTACCACCAGTAGAACAATATAAAAACTCATATAATATAATTAATATTCAAACAGGTGATATTATTAAATATCAGTATTTAAATCTTATTGCGCCTGATACAAGTATAAACAAAGTATATATAGACAATCAGCTTGTAGATCCTAAGCAGTTCAAAAAAATAGAAAATACTGGTTTTGCATACGCACAAATTAAAGTAACTGATAATGGACATAATATTAAATGTGAAGATGATATCGGAATACAAATTTATGGTTATGGCGATGCTATATCTTATAGTTATTGCGGCGGTATGTATTTCAAGGACTTAGAGAAAGAAAAAATAAGCATTATTATTGATTCATGCAATAAAATATTTTATTTAGATTATCGTGAAATTTTTAGCTCCGGCATTAAATCTTATCAGATTGTACAAAATGAAAATTGTAAAATAATTGAAAAAGAATTTGAAAAACAAAGATTAAAATTAGAAATAGAACCAGTTGATCCTAATATGACTGGATGCTTTTCTATAAAAATTACAGATATTTATGATGTAGAAACAATTATATCAGATACAATTAATCCTTATATAATTAATTCTGAAATATCAAGCAGCATATATTTTGATAATTGCAAAATAGGAACGTTAAATTCAAAAGAATTTTTTGTAACAAACGACGGATTAACTCCTATAACTATCAACAGCAATAATATTTATTTGTCTAATAAAACACGATTTACCATATCGCAGGAAGCACTGCCTGCTGTTTTAAATCCAGGCGATACATTAAAGATGAAATTGTATTATTCGCCAATAAATGGCAATACTGTTGACTACGATACTTTGCAAATTGGAATATATCCATACTGTGTAACTAATAAATTTATATATATAGAAGGTAATTCTATTCAAGATACAATTAAATTAAATACAAAATGCAGCATACCTATTAATATGGTTGCTAAAAATATTGATTATGATATAGAACTGCCTATTGTATATCCTAATCCTGCAAAAACTAAATTAACTTATAAATTTAATAATTTAGAAAATGGCAATGCCGTCATCAGTATATATGATGTAAACGGCAATATAATAAACAATATATTTAATTCATACTTAGATAAAGGTATTTACGAAATAACTCTGCCGATAGAAAATCTATCCCCTGGACAATATATAATTAAACTAACAACAGAAACTTCTATCATTACTAATAAATTTATTAAAGTTTTATAATAGAATTATCTGTATTAAGTTTATATAAATAAATTATGAGCAAAAGCAAGTTTTACGATGGAATAAAAGATGCTGTTATTGAACGCACGGTTGAGGACGTTTACAACAAGGGAATAAATCTTTATTTTCCTTCTGGAATTACATATCCTTTTGCCTGTGACGGCTTTGTTGATACAAAAACAGACAATAAGAAAGTTTTGAAATTA
>JAFRQN010000222.1 GCA_017428585.1 Bacteroidota bacterium
AATTACATTATACTTTTGGTGTTAATATTGATGATGGTTATCAAATGAGATTTGGAATTGGTGGTACTGTTTATTCTATGGAATCATGGAGAAATAAACAAGAAGTAAATGATGAAGGGGAAGAAGTATGGAATTTTATACATGAAAGAGATGATGTTATAGGTGGTATTTCAATGAAAGCAGAATATATGGCTTCATCTGTTACAACACCTTATGGTATATCTGTTCAATATTTTGATGAATCTTTAGCATGTAATGCTTGGTTACAAATTCCAGTTGTAACTAATACATTCTTTGTTAGGTTAGATGCAAAAGGCTTTGTAGCAGCTTTCAAAGACGAACCAAGACCTTGGGAAAAAAGAAGTTTATTCATGCCAATGGTAAGATTAATTTTCAATTTGTAATTCAAGATTGTTAAACTAAACAGAAAAGAAAAAAGAAAATGAAAAGAATAAATTTATTTTTAATTATTGCAGCGTTTATAGGTTGTACCTTTAGTCTGTCTGCACAACAATATACTGCAAAAGAAAAGGCAATGATTGATTCCCTTACTACTTTAGACCAGGATATTGTAAAGTATTTCCCAAGATGGAAAGTTTGTGAACCTGATCTTCAAATACATATACAATCAGCTTTTTTGGGTGCAGGTTATGATAGAAGCCAACTAAATTTAAGTGATATAGAAATTCTCGCTGCTCCTGGAGCATTTGATGTTGAATATGGGAATTTTCAAATATTGTTAATTTCTTGTGGTGATGCTTCTATGAAAACATATCAAATAGAGCAATTTATAACCTCAGCTTTGAGAAAAAAACTAACAGGCGAAATTAGCTATACTGGTACTGGTACAGGTCGTACATATTGCTATAAGGAAATTCCTATAGAGGTTCCTGTCTCAACTTATCAAGCAGAAGCCATATTAGATTATTTACGTCCAACAGATGTTGATCAATCTTTTAGTTTGTCTTTGTTTGAACAAAGTGTAAAAATAGGTAATACTGGATTCTGGTTAAGTTCAAAAATTGGAAATGATCAAATAGGATATCAATTCTGGTCTTCAGGTGAAGGTAGTATAGAATTACAAAGACCGCTTTATTTGAATAAAGATGTCAATACTTCAAGAGCTATTCCATATTTAATTAATGCTTATTTAGGTGGTGGCTATCGTGTAAATAGTGGTATTAATCCAAGCACTTTCTTAAGTTGGGTACAAGAGCGTACTCTTAATGGTACTCAAAATGGTAGCTTAATTGGTGGATTAGATTTTCATCTTCCTGTATTGCCTCAAGCTGGTATTAGTTTCCAAGCAAGAGTTCCAATGTCAAATAATACTACAAAAAGTATAGAAGTTCAAAAATGGGGAAAATATGAATTAGATCCAGAGGAAGATTATGTTACAGAAGATGGAAGAGTTATTGAGTCCATTGTTCCTGTCTCAAAGGCATCTGGACATATTGCCCTCTTTTATAATTGGTGGTTAGATAAACGTAATCCTGAAAATTATATACGATTTGATGCTGGTATAGCTTATTCAGAAGTAGAAGAAATGGGTTTCTATTATGAAAATAAGGGTAAACCAGATCAAATGGCATTTATTTCAAATGAAGGTATACAAGGATTAAAAACTTATAAGCCAAGTGAAGCAATGGATTGGTTATATATGAAATTAGAATATAGAAATCAAGCTACTTTCCCTTTTGGAGCAAGTGCTCAATTATCTAATAATAATGTATTAGGTAGAATTTGGATTCCTTTATTTGGTGATTGGTTATATATAGAAATGAAATATTCTACTCCATTAAGAGAACGTCGTCCTTACGAAATAGGATCTTTCTTTATGATATCTCCAGTATTGAGATTAACTATATAAGTTTTTAATGGTTTAATTGTATATAATAACGGTTTGGGTTATTTATCAATTAAGAAGTTGAATCTTTTTCCCTACCAAACATAGTGAAATTATTATGATTGGTAGGGTTTAATTTAATAATTACTCATTATTATTCATTATTTATGTTTATTCATATAAAATCAGAACTACATATATTAGTTCTTGTTTCTTTTATAATGTTTTTTTCTTATGAAAATACATTATTAATATTTGCTCAATCTTCTAAAAAAATAACAAAGGAAGAACGATTAAAGCAAAAAGAATATTTAGAACATGCTAAAATAGAAGCAGATAAAGAAGAAATAGATATTACAGTTAAGAGTGTTGATATTACTCGTTTTCCTGAGACAAAATTAATTATAGAAGCATATAATAAATTGGGTGAACCTCTTGATTCTTTGAGTCCTCAACAAATAACAATATATGAAAATGGTGTTCAATTTAAGGCTTTGAGCGTTGAAAAAGTTCCTGTTGCTAATAATTTGCCTTGGGATTTGGTTTTTGTTATGGATATAACTGGTTCTATGCAACCTCAAATTGATGGTGTTATAGACAATGTAACAACTTTTTCTAAAAATCTAAGATCACGAGGTATTGACTATAGATTAGGTTTAGTATTGTTTTCTGATGACATTGAGAAAGTATATCAACCTACAGCTGATGTTGATACATTTTTAGGTTGGATTAAACATGTGAGAGCTTTTGGTGGAGGCGATGAGAAAGAGAATGCTTTAGAAGCTCTTAAAATTACATCACAACGTATTGATTTTAGGGATGAAGCTAATAGAGTAGCTATATTAATTACGGATGCTCCTTTTCATCAATATGGTGATCCTATTATAGATGGACATGTAAGAACAAGAGAAACGCTTGAATCAATTATTGAAAGATTACAAAGAAATGATATTCGTGTGTTTTCTATAACACCTCCAAAATTTAAGAATTATTCAATATTATCTGAAAAAACACGTGGAACAGCTTATAATATAGAATATACTTTTTCAACTGTTTTAGAGAATTTTACTAAACAAATTACAAATTTATTTTATGTAACTTATCGTTCTGAAAGAACTAGTATTCCTGATTCTATTGAAATAGGATTGTTCGATCAAAATCTAAGTAAAGTTATAAAAAAGACTATTCCGATCATGGAATTAGGTCGTAAGTTAATAATAGAGAATCTATTGTTTAAAACAGGACGTTATGATTTACCAGAAAATGTAAGTGAATTGAATATTCTAGCTGAATTTATGTTAAATCGTCCTAATGTTACTATTCTTATAGAAGGTCATACTGATATTGTTGGATCTGATGCTTTAAACGATAGATTATCTGAAAATCGTGCTAATTCTGTTAAAAACTATTTGATACAACATGGAATACCTGCTAATAAAATTAGCACAAAAGGCTATGGTAAACGTAAACCTATCGCAAGCAATGATACTGAATTTGGTCGTAGCTTAAATAGACGTACGGAAATAGTTATTCAATCTAAGTAAATTTATGAGCGAATTGAAGAATAGTATTCATAGAATTCGAATTTGGATGGAAAGTTTTTCAGAGAAACCACGTGCCTTGTGGTTTCTCTTTATTCTTTCTTTTGCAGAAGCTTCTTTCTTCCCTATCCCACCTGATATATTATTATTGACAATAGGAGTTGCCACACCAAAGAAGGCTTTTAAAATTGCAGCAGTTACTGTACTTGGTTCTACTCTTGGAGCTATGCTTGGATATTTTATAGGTTATGCTCTTTTTGAATCCATCGGTATACCTCTTATTAATTTCTATAATGGTCATGATGTATGGCAGATTATTGTCGATAAATATAATAGTGAAATAGGATTATGGTTCCTTATTGGTGCTACTTTTTCACCAATACCTTTTAAACTTGCTACAATAGCTGCGGGTGCTACATTTATGAATTTCCCAATATTTATTTTAGTTTGTTTTATTGGGCGTAGTATACGATTTTTTATTGAAGCAATAATAATATATTTCTTTGGTGAACGTGCAAAGGATATAGTTGAAAAATATTTTGATAAAGTAACAATAGCATTTGTTTTATTAATAATAT
>JAFRQN010000223.1 GCA_017428585.1 Bacteroidota bacterium
ATCATTAATAAATAAAGCATTATTAAATAAACTTCTTGATAAAGCAGCAAAGGAGAATCCTGATTATAAATTAGCTTCAGGCAGTCAAAAACAGGTTATTTATAATAGATTGATTAATAATAGAAAATTTATAGATTCAGTAAAGAATTATGCTTCAACAATACAAATTGGTATAACGGTTATAGATCCTATCAGTGGTGCAATTTTAGGAATGGTAGGAGCGTCTCCAAAATTTATGATGGAAAATCCTGATGCAAAATATTCATTAAATCATGTTGTTCAGATAAGAAGACAACCAGGATCTTCATTTAAGCCTTTTGTGTATGCTTCTGCTTTGCTGAAAGGTGAAAGTCCACACAGTACTATAGAAAGTGGTCCATTTTCTTATACGCTTCCATCTGGTGAGGTATGGCGTCCTTCAGGATCATCAAAAGATAGTACAGGTGTAGTAACATATACTCAAGGATTGGTTGGTTCTATTAACTCCGTTGCAGCAAGGTTAATAACAGAAGTTACATCTCCAGAAGAAGTTATAAGTTTAGTAAAAAAATTGGGTATTAATTCTAATCTAAATGCTGTTCCTGCATTAGCTTTAGGAGCAGGAGGCGATGTTTCTCCGTTGGAAATAACAGGTGCTTATTCAGCATTTGTTAATGGCGGTGTATATAATAAACCTTATTTCTACGATAAAATTTGCAATAGAAATAATGAAATAATATATCAGAAAAAACGTTTAGAATCACGCACAAATGTATTGCCAAGTAAAATAGCAGAACAGATGACTTATATGTTAAGTCAGGTTGTAAGAAGTGGTACAGCATCACGAGTAAAAAATTATCTAACAACTATTGAGGCTGCAGGTAAAACAGGTACTACTAATACTGCTGCAGATGCGTGGTTTATTGGCTATACTCCACAGTTAGTTTGTGGAATTTGGATGGGATTTGAAGATAGACGAGTTAATTTCAGCTGTTTAGGAAGTGTTGGATATGGAGGCAGAATAGCAGCACCTCTTTGGGGAAAAATTATGGCAGAAATTTATAATATTCCAAATTTAATATATACACAGAAAAAGTTTAGTTTTAATAATCAATTAAGTGGTGAAGAGACTATTGATAGTGAATTAAATAATGAAGATAGCAAACTGCCGTATAAATTAACAGGTTTACAACACGAACAAGAACGAGAAAGAAAAGGACAAGATAACTAATATGAATAGTAAAAATGAAACACCGTTGCAGCGTCAATATAAACAAATAAAAAACAAATACCCTAATACAATACTATTGTATCGAGTAGGTGATTTTTATGAAACTTTTTACGATGATGCATCTATAGCAGCAGATATTTGTGGTATAGTTTTAACTAAACGTGGAGATATGCCTTTGGCAGGTTTTCCATATCATCAATTAGATATCTATTTAACTAAGTTAGTTAAAGGTGGGTGCAGAGTTGCCGTATGCGATCAAATAGAAGATCCAAAGATAGCAAAAGGAATTGTAAAAAGAGAGGTTGTTGAGGTTGTTACTCCTGGCGTTTCATTGTATGATAAATTATTAGACAGTAAAAAAAATAATTATATAGCATCTGTTTATGTACAAGAAAGTAATAAGTATTATAAAAAATATATAGGACTTGCAGTTTGTGATGTTTCGACTGGTGAATTTTTAGTAGGCGAGATACCAGAGGAGAAGCTGTCAGAAGTATTAGATACTTATCTACCTTCTGAAATTATATATTCAAAAAAACAAAGTACATTTATAGATGGTATAGTTGACAATAAACCTTATAAAATTTCTAAAACGAGTTTAGAGGAATGGATATTTGAAAAAATATTTGCTCTTGAATTATTGACAAGACAGCTGCATACAAATAATTTAAAAGGATTTGGAATAGGGGATAATTCTATAGGCATTAATGCAGCGGGAGCAATACTGCATTATATTTCAGAAACGCAAAAACATACGCTTCAGCATATTAATTCTATTAAGCTATTAACAACTAATGATTATATGTTGTTGGATTATGCAACGCGTCGGAATTTAGAAATTTTATATACTATGGATGGAGATAAGCATGGTTCTTTAATTAAAATATTAGATAAAACTTTTACAGCATCAGGAAGTCGTTTATTGAAGCTATGGCTTAATCAGCCATTAAATAATTTGGAAAAGATTAATTGGCGGTTGAATATTGTTGAGGTATTAGCAGGTAATCCAGAAGAGCTATCGTCTATACACGAAGTTCTAAATAATTTTTGTGATTTGGAACGGTTGATTGCAAGAATAGCGTCGGGAAAAATTACGACTCGAGATGTAATTGTTTTAGCCGATAATTTAGAAAAAGTCCCAATAATAAAAAAGATATTAAGTAGTATAGACAATAAGCAGTTAAATGAACTTATTGTTAATTTGCATGATTTAAGCAGCATTTCCCAAGCAATTCATTCAGCCTTTATAGAAGAACCAGCTATTCAATTTGGCAATGGTAGAATTTTTAAGAAAGGATATAATCAAGAATTAGATGAATATGTTAAAATTAAGACTAATGCCAGACAATGGTTGGCTGAATATCAAGAAAATGAACGCATTAATTTAGGGATTAATTCTTTAAAAGTTGGCAGCAATAATGTACATGGATATTATATAGAGGTTACAAAAACACATTCCAGTAAAGTTCCACAGTATTATGAAAGAAAACAGACATTAGTTAATGCGGAACGTTATATTACTCCTGAATTAAAAGATTTTGAAGAAAAATTATTAAATGCAGAATATAAAATATCAGAAATAGAACAAAAATTATTTTTAGAAATAAAAGAAACATATATTGAACCATACATTGAACAGATTCAACAAGATGCTGTAATTATCTCAAATATAGATTGTTTGCAGTGTTTTGCATCTATAGCTATAGAATATAATTATGTTAAGCCGATTATTGATAATTCTGATGTTTTAGATATAAAGGCAGGACGTCATCCTGTTGTTGAAAGATTTTTGCCAAAGAATGAAAAGTTTTCTCCAAATGATACATTATTAAGTTCCAGCGATGAACAAATTCATATAATTACTGGTCCAAATATGGCGGGTAAATCTTGTTATCTGCGTCAAACTGCCTTAATAGTATTATTAGGGCAAATTGGGTGTTTTGTTCCTGCAAACTATGCTCATTTTGGTGTTGTTGATCGTATTTTTACACGAGTTGGAGCGCAAGATAATATTACTACTGGTGAAAGTACATTTTTAGTTGAAATGCAGGAAGTTTCTAATATTTTACATAATGCAACGAATAGAAGCTTAATTTTGTTAGATGAAGTTGGACGTGGAACAGCAACATTTGATGGTGTATCTATTGCATGGGCAATTACAGAATATATACATGATGAAGTAGGAGCAAAAACATTATTTGCTACTCATTATCACGAATTGAATGAATTAGCAGAAAAGTATCAACGTATAAGAAATTATAGTGTAGATGTAATAGAATCCGATAATAAAATACTTTTTACTCATAAAGTTGTTGCTAAATCAAGCAGTCATTCTTTCGGTATTTATGTCGCAAATATTGCAGGTTTGCCTAAAGATGTTATTAATCGTGCAAGTGAAATAATGAAACAATTAGAAGAACCTGATTCTGAAAATAAGAATTCTATCAATTCTAATAATCAACAAATATCAAAAAATGTAAAACAAATCAATAAAGTTAATAAATCTGTAGATATTAACCAATTATCAATATTTGAAATACATGATGATATTATAAGAGATAAAATAAGACAAATTGATATTAACTCAATTACTCCTATTCAAGCATTGCAAATTTTGGAAGATTTAAAAAGAGAATCTATGAATTAATAATAAATAATATTATTCTACTATAGATCCTATTTCATCTCCTTTAATAAAACTTGTTAAATTTCCTTTCTGATGCAGATTCAATACTGCAACTTTTTTATTGTTTTCCTGACATAGGATTATAGATGTTAAATCCATTACACGCAGTTTTTTATCTAAAACATCGTTAAAAGATAATTTTTTATATAATACAGCATTTGGATTCTTTTTAGGATCGGAATCATAAATTCCATCAACATTTGTAGCTTTAATTAGTATATCAGCATTAATTTCAATTGCACGCAGTGCAGCTGCAGAATCTGTTGTAAATAATGGATTGCCTGTTCCACCTGCAAAAATAACAATTTTTTTATTGTCTAATAATTTCCTTGCTCTATCTACTGAAAAATGTTCTGCAATTTGTGGCATTGGCGTAGCAGTTTGTATATGTGTTTCTATATCTTTTTTTTCTAAAGCATCTCTAAGGGCTATAGCATTAATAGTAGTAGCAAGCATTCCCATTTTATCTCCAGAAATTTTATCAATCCCCTTATCTCCTGCTTGTATTCCTCTAAATATATTACCACCGCCTACAACTATTCCAATTTCTATATTTAATTTATGAATAGCTGCAATTTCATCTGCAAACTGAGATAATGTTTTAGCATCAATTCCGAATTTATTATCTCCCATTAATGCTTCACCACTAAGTTTTAATAATATTCTTTTATATGTTATTTGTTTCATATTTTTAAATAAAATAGTTTAGAAATTATAAATTAAAATTTATACTAAATCTATGAATTAATATATTATCTGTATATACAGACATTCCATAATTAATATCTAAGAACCAATCAGGATTTACAATCCCAGCCCCAAAAGAAAAGCCAGATAATCCTTTATTATCTGAAGATGCGACATTGTTTCTTATATAATTGTCAAATCCTATACGAGCTTGAACAATATTTCCAAAATATATTTCTCCTCCGATAGAAAAGTTTTTAAATCGTGAAAAGAAATTGCTGGTTGGTTCATTTAGATGATTAAATCCTAAATTAAATAATAAAGGAAGACCTTCTAATCTATGGCTGCCGCCTAATCTAATATCTAAAGGCATTGTATATGCATTATTGGTCATTTTTTTTATTTCACTGCCAGCATTTAGTATTGAAACACCTAAATTGGTTCGATTGTCGCTAAATTTATAAAATAACCCTGCATCTACCGCTCCAGCAAAACCAGACATACTTTCTAAAGAATTGTAAATAAGTTTTGCTGAAATACCATAATAAAGATTGTTGTCTATTATATTTGAATAACTTGCCTGCAATGACAATAAATTTCCTGTGAAAGTGTTTCCATTAGAAACACCTTGTTCATTTATATAGTCAAATGTACCATAATTGGTAAAAACTGCCGCAGCTGCTATAGTACCTAATTTTGGATTATCAAAATGATGTATATAGGATATATTTCCTGAATTAATATCGAGAATATGTTTTAAGAAAGTAACATTGCAGTTTCTATTATTTACTGTGCTGATTAATGCTGGATTAAAAAATAAAGCACCTGGATCATCTTCTAATGCAGTAACTGTTCCGCTTAATCCAGTTATTCTTGCATTAGAACTATTGCGTAAAAAATTATATGGTGAAGTTTCATCTGCAGCTGCACAATGAATAGTAATAATCAATAGAAACAATGATAGTATAATAGTTTTAATTTTATAAATATTTATATTTTTCATTTTTATAAAATAATAATCTATAAAATAGTTTTTGATATAATAAGTAATTTTTTAGCAGTTGATAATTTTATTTTACCATTAAAAATATTGAATTTTTGGTTTTTTATTTTTTGCAGTAATTCAAAATAAATATTTTTCATTATTTCTGCAGCATTGAATTGCTTTTGTGCTTTTTTTGATAATTCTTGATAATACTTTTGAGCCAGATTATAGTAATTAATGGCATAGCGATATTGCTGTTCCATTAAATTTACAAAATTCTGATTATATTTTTCTCTTTGTAAATCATCTGGAGAAATACTGAATTTTTTTAAATCCTCTTGAGGAAGATAAATATAATTTCTTTTATAATCTGTTTCTACATCACGAATTATATTTGTTAGCTGTAAAGCGTATCCAAGATTAACTGCATAATTTTGTGCTGTTTGGCTCGTATCGCCAAATATATGAATACATATTAATCCTACAGAACTTGCAACGCCGAAACAATAATCCAATAAATTTTCTAGTGTATTATATTTCCTTTGTGATAAATCTTTTTTTATTCCATTTATTAATATTTGAAAATATTTTTCAGGAATACTAAAATCTTTTATTATTTCCTTTAATTCTTTAATAAATAGAAAGTCGTCGTTCCCTATCTTATCTATATAAATATTATGTATTTTGTTGATCCACCAATCTAATCTATTTGTTTTAGTTTCAATTTCATTTTCTTGGTTAGATGTATTATCTACTATATTATCCAAATAGCTGCATAAAGTATATATATTAGTTATTGCAATTCGTTTATTTTTAGGTAATACATAGAATGCAGGCAGAAAATTAGATTTGCTATATTCTATATTAATATTTTTAGTGTATGGTTCACAAATTGCAATGTCCTTATATGAAAATATAGTACCATTATACATATTTAGCTAAAGTAATGATATTAACAATAAAATTAACGTTTGATTAATCTTTTTCTTATTTGTTGCAAAGTCATTAATGGCACACCTTCTTGTCCAAATATTTCCTTTTCGTTATATCTATCGCCATGAAAATCTGAGCCGCCTGTTTCTAATAACCAATACTGGTTAGCTATACTATGAAATTCTCTTCTAAGTTTTTTAGTATGCAAAGGATGATATACTTCTATTCCATCTAATCCAGTTTCTATAAATTTAAATAATTTTTTTTGCGTTACTGAGTATCCAGGATGAGCAATGACCGCTACTCCGCCCGCAGCATTTATCATACTAATTGCTTTTTCTACTTGAAAAACAGCTTTAACTTCGAAAGCAGGACCGCTGTCACCAATATACAGATTAAATGCTTCTTTAGTTGATGATACATATCCTGATTCCATAATAACCTGTGCGATATGTGGTCTTGTAATAGGTGCAGAACCTGCTTTATCTACTACATCATTAAAATTTATATTTATTCCAAGAGAATGTAATCTTTTTGTAATAATTTCAGCTCTTTCTAAGCGTTTTATTTTAAATTCTTCAATATGTTTGTTTAATGCAGTATCAGTTATATCTATTCCATACCCCAATATATGATATTCATTTTGAGAGTCAAAGCAACTCATTTCTATACCCTCAATAAAATCAATATCATACTGTTTTGCGATTTCTCTCGCTCCTATATTTCCCTCTAATGTATCATGATCTGTTATACTTAATGCTTTGATCCCTACTGCCTTTGCTTTTTTGAATAATTCTTCAGGCGTTAGTAATCCATCAGAGTAAATTGTATGTGTATGTAAATCTGCTAACATATATAGTATAAATTTATTTATTATTCTCTAATATATCAAATCTTTCATTTGTTCTGCAATCTAAAATGACTTGACAATTATCAGGAAGTTCAAGAATTTTTTCTTCATTTTTATTTATAAAAAATTTCTTGTCATCTTCAGTTACAACTAAAGCTTTTCCATTCTTAAAACTACCTGCAAATTTATAAGTTTTATTTGTATTATCTTTTCCCTCTGTATTAATATATTTCCACACTCCAGCTTTTTTTACTGCAGCTAATCCTTCAGAAAAATATTTTTTATCTTCAAATTGATATAATGTTAAAAGTGTACCATCTTTGTTTATTATTGCCCATTCATGAATATTTTTGTCAAAATTAAATATAGAAACAAAAGCTCTGCCTTCTATAAATTCGGTTGCTTCATCAAAACGGGGGTTAATAACAATAATTCCTTTTTTGTTTATATAACCAAAAAAACCATCCTTATAAACTTTGCATAATCCTTCTGAAAATTTACCAACTTCTTCAAATTTATAGTCAATAACTAATTTACCTTTTTTATCAATAAATCCAAAACGGGACAATTCTGTAGACGAAATAGCTGATAATCCCTCAGAAAAACCATATCCTGCATATCCTTTTTTTAATCGAATAACGAACTTTCCTTTAGTATTAATATAACCTCTTTCATCAAAGTTCATAATATATGCTAAGCTGTCAGAAAAAGGCAGTACATCTAAATATTTAACAGGAACAACCATTTTGCCTTTTGTGTTAATGAAGCCGAATTTTGCATCCTTAGGATTAGTATCATTAACTTGTATAACAAGCGCTAATCCATTAATAAATTCAAATGGCAGATTGGTTGGGGATTTAAGTTGTATTTTCCCAGAATTATTAAAATATACAGAACTTACATAACCATTTTCTTTTATATAAGCTCCTAAAGTTCCATAGCTGTATTGTTCTATATCAAGAAATTTGTCGGTAGAATACATTTTTTGACCATTTTCATTCAAAACCACCCATTCCTTTCCTGATTTATAAACAGCTAATGCATTCTTTTGTATAGTTTTAGAAAGCAAACTGTTAGAAACAAAACAGAATATGATTAAAAATATATTTAAGTACTTTTTATTCAAAATATGAAAAAATATCATATATATATTAAATTTAAATATTATTTTATTAAAATAATATATACTATATTTCGTATATCATACAAAGATAATAATAATTTTTGATATTATTAATATTATTTTTCAAATATAAAATAACAAAAATATTTTTAACTAAATTATAAATTTTATTTGTATATTTGTGTTATTATTATGAATATAAATGTTTAATATTTAAACCAAAGGTTAAATTATGTTTAAACAAAAAGTTTCTAAATTCGCAATTGGTTTTTGTATATCTGTTATAGCAGTTACAGGCTGTGGGAAACAAACAAAAACAGATAATACAGATACAAATTCACCAAAGCCTATAGATTTGGCAAATTTTGATACAACTATTGCTCCAGGTGATAATTTCTTCGAATATGCAAATGGTGGTTGGATGAAAACTAATCCGATTCCAGAAACGGAAAGCCGTTGGGGTTCTTTTAATATTTTGCAGGAAGAAAATAATAAAAATTTGAGACAGCTTCTTGAAGATGCTGCAGCTTCAAAAGATAAAAAGAAAGGAACTCCAAAACAACAAATAGGTGATTTCTTTACAGCTGGTATGGATACAGCAGCAATAGAAAAACTCGGATATGAACCTATAAAAGAACAAATAGATAAAATTCTCGCTGCTTCAAATTTTGATGAAGTAATGGATATTTTTTATTACTTGCAGTCAGAAACAGTAACTCCTTTATTTGGTATGTGGGCAGGTCCAGATGACAAAAATAGTGCTATGGTTATTGCTCAATTAGGTCAAGGCGGACTTGGTCTTGGAAACAGAGATTATTATTTTGAACAAGATGAACGTTCAAAAACAATAAGAGAAAAATATGTTGAACATATTGGCAAAATGTTCAAATTAGTAGGATTGGATAATGTTGAACAGCGTGCAAAAGACATCATGGATTTTGAAACAAAACTCGCTGGAAATTCAATGACTAATGTTGAACAACGTGATCCTTTCAAAACATATAATAAAATCTCTATAGCAGAATTGAAAAAAATGGTGCCTGCTATAAATTGGGATAAATTCTTTAGTGCATTAAATATTCCAGAACCAAAAGCTATCAATATTACTTCTACACCTTTCTTTAAGGCATTATCAAGTAATCTTAATACTACTAAAGTTGAAGTGTTAAAGGATTATTTTGTATGGAATTTGATAAGTGAAAGAGCATCTTTTTTAAGTTCTGATTTTGTTAATCAAAATTTTGATTTCTGGGGAAAAACTTTCCAAGGAAAGCAAGCTTTAGATGAAAGATGGAAACGTGTTCTTAATGTTGTAAGTGGTTCTTTAGGTGAAGCATTAGGTCAATTATATGTTGAAAAATACTTCCCAGCATCTGCAAAAGAACGTATGCTTGAGTTAGTTAATAATATTAAAACAACTTTAGGCGAAAGAATTAAAAATTTAGATTGGATGAGTGATGCAACTAAGGCAAAAGCATTAGAAAAATTATCTGTAATGGAAGTAAAAATTGGTTATCCTAATAAATGGATTGACTATTCATCAGTAGATATTTCAGCAGATAAATATTGCCAAAATGTAGTAAATGCAAGTAAATTTGCATACGCTCGTATGCTTTCAGAAATAGATAAACCTTACGACAGAGAAAAATGGCACATGACTCCTCAAACAGTTAATGCTTATTATTCTCCGAATTCAAATGAAATCGTGTTCCCAGCTGGTATTTTACAACCTCCATTCTTCTTTAAAGATGGTGATGATGCTGTAAATTATGGTGGTATTGGTGTTGTTATTGCTCATGAAATAACTCATGCATTTGATGATCAAGGCCGCAACTTCGATAAAGATGGTAATTTAGCAGATTGGTGGACAAAAGAAGATGCAGAAAAATTTGATCAAAAAGCTAAAAAATATGCTGCAGAATGGGAAGCATATAAATATCCACAAGTTAGTGAAACAGCTCATATAAATCCTGATTTAACAATCGGTGAAAATATTGCTGATTTAGGTGGTGTAACAATTTCTATCAATGCTTTGAAGAAAGTTTTAGCTAATAAAACTGTAGATCCAATTGATGGATTTACTCCTATTCAAAGATTCTTCTTAGCTTATGCTCAAGTATGGAGACAAAATATAAGAACAGAAGAATTAGCAAATAGATTAAAGAATGATGTACATTCTCCAGGTGATGCAAGAGTCAATGTAGTTATTACTAATATTGATGATTTCTATTCTGCATTTAATGTTACAGAAAAGAATAAAATGTATAGACGTCCAGAAGACAGAGTTCTTATTTGGTAATTAGAATAATATATTTAACAAAAA
>JAFRQN010000224.1 GCA_017428585.1 Bacteroidota bacterium
TAAAAGAATTTCAAAAATATTTAATATACAATCATGCAGCTGGTATAGGCGATCCTGCTCCAATAGAACATGTACGTGGCGCTATGTTAGGTAGAATCAATGTTCATGCTCATGGAAATTCTGGTGTAAGACCTGAAATAACAAAAACTTTAGTTGCTATGTTAAACAAAGGAGTTACTCCTGTTGTATGCAGCAAAGGTTCTGTAGGAGCTTGTGGTGATTTAGCACCTATGTCTCAAATAGCATTATTGATGATGGGTGAAGGTGAAGCTTATTATCAAGGTGAAAGAATGCCAGGTAAAGTGGCTTTTGAAAAGGCAGGAATCGAAATTCCAGGTTTGCAGGCTCGTGATGGTTTGGCTACAATAAATGGTGCAAACGTATTAACAGCAATAAGCGCTATTACTCTTTATGATTTTAATAGATTATTAAAACATGCTGAAATAGTAGCAGCTATGTCATTAGAAGCATTATTGGCAAATATGAAGCCATACGATGAAAGAATACATAAATTAAGAGGCTTCTCTGGTGCTATTCGTTCTGCTAAAGCAATTCGTAAATGTTTAGAAGGAAGTGCATTGCTTACAGGCGAAGTAAAAACTAAAGTTCAAGATGCTTATTCAATGCGTTCGACTCCTCAAATTATTGGTGCTGCTCATGATGCTCATAGATATGCAAGAAAACAAGTTGAAATAGAATTAAATGGTGTAGGCGATAATCCTATTTTCGTTCCAGCAGATGATGTTACATTATCTGGAGCTAATTTCCAAGGTACTCCTGTTGCTGTACCAATGGATATGGCTGGTTATACAACAACAATGGTTTGTATCCTTTCAGAACGTCGTTTGAATAGATTATTAAACCCTGCTTTAAGTCAAGGATTACCTCCATTCTTATCATCACAACCTGGTTTATTCTCTGGTTTAATGTTAAGTCAATATACTGCAGATATGCTTATTGCAGAACAAAGAATACTTTCATCACCAGCTTCTATTCAATCTATTCCTGCTGCTGCAGATCAAGAAGATTTCGTTTCTATGGGTATGAATACTGCATTGAAGAATTTACAAATTCTTGAAAATGCATACGGTATTATTGGTATTGAATTTATTGCAGCTGCTCAAGCATTAGATATTAGAGGATTTAAGACTGGACGTGGTGTTGAAGTTGCAAGAAATGTAGTTAGAAAATATGTTGATTTCTTAGATGTTGATCGTCCATTAAATAAAGACCATAACATAATGAGAAAATTAATCAGATCTGGCGAAATTTTAGATGCTGTAGAAAAAGAAATTGGTTCTTTAGATTGGGATATGATCGAAGAATAAATTATAACTGATAATATAATAATAAAAAAGAGAGATTATACAATAATCTCTCTTTTTTTTATAAAATAAGTCTTTTTGTTATAAATCATTAAGTAAATCTTCTGGTATAGATTTTTCAAAATCAGATATGGATAATCCATTGAAATCATTATCTTTTATGTGTAATGTTTTATTGTCCATGCTAAGAATTGTATCTTTTATATTTTTATCACACATTTCCCAATTTATATCTTTTGCCCATAATGAAATAGTTTTTTCGCAATTTGGATTGTAAGTACCGCTGCAAAAATATTCAATCATAGAATTGTTTAACAACCATGCTCCATGAGCAAAGCCAGGTGGAAGCCATATCCATTCTGCATATTCTTTAGTACATTGTACTTCGTATGCTATTATATTTTTATATGTTTTGCTGTTTGGTCTTAAATCTAAAGCAAAGTCTATAAGCCTGCCATATATTAGCCTTACTAA
>JAFRQN010000030.1 GCA_017428585.1 Bacteroidota bacterium
AATGATTAATAAAAATTATGGATAAAGAAAGAATTTATTTAAAAACAGAACGTATAAAAGAATATTTTGTTGATGCTGCCCAAGAAATTTTGCGAGGAGAAGGGTTTCCTGCATTAACTGTTCGTAATTTATCTGCTCGAGCAGGTTATTCAAGTACAACTTTTTATGGATATTTTGAAAACATAAGCGATATAATATATTTATGTTTAGAAAGATTCTCCAAAGAATGCAAAGTTATGGTGGAAGATGCTGTAAAGAATAAAAAAATAAATGAAAATACGATAAAAACAAAATGTATTGAGTTTGTAAAATATTTTATTCAATATCCAGGTATATTTGAACTATTTTATACCTCAAATATAAGAAATCTTAACAATAATAAATCATCAATAGAATTAATAAATAATTTATTTTTAGAAATTGTAGATAGTGATTTTAAGGAACTATTAAAAAACAAGGAATATAAGACATCAACAGAGATAAAGCAGTTGGAGAAACATCTTATAAGTACTTTATTAGGGTTAATGCTATTATATATTAATAGGAGAATACCAAATTCATATATGGAATTTAATAAATTGTTAAAAGAACAAATTGATAGGTGTTTTGTATAAAAATAATAAATTTTATTTTGTTATGAAAAGTTATAATTTTATGTTATTTTTGTATAATTAAGTAAATAGAATATATTAATAATAAAAAAAACAAATAATTATGTACGATTTAATAAAGAAACAGGACGAAGAACTCTATAAAGCAATAGAAGGTGAATATCGTCGTCAAACATCAAAATTAGAGCTTATAGCAAGTGAAAACTTTACTTCACCAGAAGTAATGGAAGCTCAAGGGTCAGTATTAACAAATAAATATGCTGAAGGTTATCCAGGCAATCGTTATTATGGCGGCTGCGAATATGTTGATATAGCAGAAAATATCGCACGCGATAGAGCAAAAAAATTGTTTGGTGCAGAATATGCAAATGTACAGCCTCATAGTGGTAGTTCAGCAAATATGGCTGTATATTATTCTTTTGTAAAACCAGGTGATACCGTAATGGGTCTTAAATTAGATCATGGTGGACATTTAACACATGGTTCTCCTGTTAATTTCTCTGGTCGTTTCTTCAATTTTGTACCTTATGGATTAGGAGATGATGGAAGAATTGACTATAATCAAGTAGAAGAACTAGCAAAAGCAAATAAACCAAAGTTAATTACAGTTGGTGCTTCTGCATATCCAAGAGATATTGATTATAAGAGATTTAGAGAAATTGCAGATTCTGTTGGTGCTTTCTTATTTGCAGATATTGCTCATCCAGCAGGATTAATAGCACGTGGTTATTTAACAAATGCAGTTAAATATGCACATGTAACAGCAACAACTACTCATAAGACTTTACGTGGTCCACGTGGTGGTATGATTCTTTTAGGCGAAAATTTTGATAATCCATTTGGTATAGTAGCTCCTAAATCAGGTCGTACTAGAAAAATGGGAGAAGTTGTAGATAGCTGGGTTATGCCAGGTTTGCAAGGTGGTCCGCTTATGCACGTTATCGCTGCTAAGGCTGTTGCATTTGGTGAATGTTTAACTGATAGTTATGACAGATATATAAAACAAGTAATGGCTAATGCCCAAACAATGGCAAAAGCTTTAATTGAAAAAGATTATAATCTTGTATCTGGCGGTACTGATAATCATTTATTACTCGTAGATTTACGTAATAAAGGAATTACAGGCAAAGTTGGTCAATTAACTTTAGATGAAGCTGGTATTACTTGCAATAAGAATACAGTTCCAAATGAAACTCAATCTCCATTGGTTACTTCTGGTATTAGATTAGGAACTGCTGCTCTTACAACTCGTGGTTTCAAAGAAGCAGAAATTAAGCAAGTTGTTGAATTTATAGATCTTGCTATAAAGAATGTTGGTAATTCTGATAAATTAGCAGAAATATCAAAAGATGTTGCTGCATTTGCTACAAAATTCCCTCTACATCAAAAGAACTAATAATTGATTAGATTTTAATTAATGAATATAAACAAAAAAAAGCAGCTTAAGCTGCTTTTTTTGTATTCTTATGAATATGTTTAATTTTTATTTTTCTTAGTAGTTAAATTATCATTTGTTTTAGAATAATAATTGCTTAACTTTTTGATTCTTTCTATTACTTTATAATATAATGTGCCACGAGGGAAGTTGCCTTTGCTGTTTCTTTCACCCGTAGGTGTATTCATTAAAATCCTTGCACCTTCATCTATATTATTTAATGCATAGATAGTAAATTTCTTTTGTTTTACAGCTTCAACTATTTCTTTATTTAACATTAAATCCTGAACATTTTGATAAGGAATTAATACACCTTGCTTTCCAGTAAAACCACGATCACGACAGATTTCAAAGAATCCTGTTATTTTTTCATTAACTCCGCCAATAGGTTGAATATCACCTTTTTGATTGACAGAGCCTGTGATAGCAAAAGATTGAGAAATAGGTGTTTGAGATAAAGCGGAAAGTAATGAATAAATTTCAGCAAGAGATGCACTATCTCCATCTACGCCACCATAAGATTGTTCAAATGCAATAGTAGCAGTGAACGACATAGTACTTTCACAAGCAAATTTTTCACGAAGGAATGCGGAAATAATCAGCATACCTTTGTTATGGATATCACCGCTCAACGATGCTTCACGTTCTATATTAATTATACCATTATTTCCAGGAGAAACAGTGGCAGTAATTCTTGCTGGTTTGCCAAAAGAATTAATTCCATTGCTGTAAACAGTTAAAGCATTTATTTGACCGATGCGTTCACCATCAGTATCAATTAAGGTATATCCTTCTTCTATATTTTCTTTGATTTTTGAGTCAAGGAGGTTGTTTCTCCATGCACGATTTTTTAATGCTGATTCAACGTGTTTGCGTGTAATTAATTCACCTTCTTTTTTTATCAATAAAGAGGATTCTCTTAATACATCAGCAACATCTGTAAATTTCAAAGTAATTTGGTTTTGAGA
This sequence comes from Bacteroidota bacterium, assembly GCA_017428585.1. Lineage (GTDB taxonomy): Bacteria > Bacteroidota > Ignavibacteria > Kapaibacteriales > UBA2268 > JAAYTD01. The sequence continues at coordinate 3,015 of JAFRQN010000030.1, forward strand.
TTCAGATGCAGCAACTGCCCATTCTATAATTGCAGCAACTCCAGATGGATCGCAATAAGGCAAATTATCTTCTTTAGAAATTTTAGTTAGGAAACGGGCATAGTTTAATAAAATATTATCAGTATGTTTTATTTGATTGTCAAATTGAGAATGTATTTTAAATATTTTCTTAAACCCACGCTCACCATGGTATAGAGCTTGATAAAAAGTATCTCCACCTATTATAACAACTTTTAAATCAACATCTATTGGTTCAGGTTTTAAAGCAGCTTGTGAAATTTGGAAATAATTATCATAATTCATTATTTCTAATTGATTATATAATAATACACGTTTTAAAGCATTCCAAGAACCTGCTTCGCTAAACAAATCATCACAATTTACTATTAAAAAGCCTTGGTTCGCTTTTAAAATAGATCCTGCTTTGATTTTTGTAAAATCAGTATTCCAAAAACCAGTTCTCGTATCGCTAACTCGCTCAATTTCAATTGTTCCAAACAAATTAGAAAAAGTTGGAGTTGTTTCCACTATTACAGGAACTTCCGTTGTATCAGAATTATCTAAAATAATA
>JAFRQN010000225.1 GCA_017428585.1 Bacteroidota bacterium
AAGAAATATATACTATTTTAAGAAGTGAATTATATAAACCAAAAGTAATAATCGAATATAATCGTATTGCTTATGTAAGTAGTTTAGGAACTCGTATTACCTTTGATTTAAATATCAAAAAAAGTAATGAATTTAAAAGCTATGGGACAATCAATAGAACTTTCTATGATACAGAAAGGCAATGATAAAATCCGTATAGAACAAAAAATGAATGGTATGACTCAAGTAATAGTAAAGAATGGCAGTAAAATTATGCTGCTTTCACCTATGTATCAGGAATTACCAGAAGAACAATGGACACAAATACATTCACAAGTAACTTCTCAGGATTTAAATGTAAATCAATTAATAGAAGATACTAATAATGTAATAGAATATATTGGTACTGAAGATTATAATGGCAAATCATGCAAAAAAGTAGAAATTAAAGAAAAAACTCCATCTGCTGAAAGTCAAGGTGTTGAACATGTATATATTTTCGTAGATGCTATAACTAAATGGGTAGTAGGCACACAAGTTATTGTAAAAGATCAAGGTACAATAGATATGATCTTCTCTGATATGAAAAAAATAAAAGGTTTTATCTACCCTGGCTTAATTTCAACAAAATTTAACGGTCAAGAAAGTGCTTCTATTGAAGTAACAGATTATCAAGTTAATATTGATTTAGACGACAAATTATTCGAAAAACAATAGTTTTTTATTATTCATATTTCCTTTATTTGTTTTAATTAATTTTAATTAATTCTAAAAAAAAAGAGAGCTTACAGCTCTCTTTTTTTCATTATATTATAAATTGCTTCCTAAAATAACCCACCTAAAGTCAAAGATAAAAATATCCCGCCTAAGTTCTTTATAGGAAAATCTCTTATGCTTTCTATCCCATCACCACCCCATGGCACATATAAATATTTTATCTTAAAACTGATTAATGCTGCATTTACATCGCCAAAATCTGCTCCAACAGCAACACCTCCACCTGCCTTGAAATGGAATTTAGAATCTTTTATTTCATTAAAGAAGTCTGCTCTATAACGCATTACCCATACACCCATAGGAATTGCCGATAATGAAGCAAAAGGTCTGAAGCTATTTTCCAACCCATTTATTTTTATATATCTTTGCAGACCAATATTGGCTGGTATAATAAATATTCTGTTTATTTTATTTGGCACTATATAATCGTTATAATCATAGCTCCAATACTCTATTTCATCTGTATTTCGTTTACCAGAAAAACTAAGTCCATAATTTAATTTATAATTAGAAGATAGTATTCGGTCAAACTGAACTCCAAGACCAAATCCAGAACCTGAGAACATCAATTCAATACCAAATGTATTTGGCTTTATCTGTCTTATATCATCAGAAATTACCAATTCCCTTGGTGATTCAAAAACTAAAACAGTATCTGCATCAGCATCATAATAGGTCTGTGCATATAGATTAGAAGTATAAGCAGCTATTGTCAATACTAAGCTGAATAATAGTATATATATTTTTTTCATGAAGTTAAAGTTCTTATAATATATTTATGTTGTTTATTAAATTATAAATATAATGATTTTTTTTGAAAAATATCCTTTTTAAACAATTCTTTTTTTTATATTTATATATTTTATTGATAATTCAAAAAAAAATATTATTTTTATTTTTATATAATTATATAAAATTTTTAACAACAAAATATTTTAT
>JAFRQN010000226.1 GCA_017428585.1 Bacteroidota bacterium
AAATATTTTAACAATAAATAAAAGTCATATAAATGGTTTTATCTTTGATGCTTCAAATAATCCTGATCTTATACCACCACTTGTTGTTTTAGCATTATATGCTGAGTCAGAATCTTATATTTATGGTATAGATAGATTAATAAAAAAAGAATGTGATAGAAAAACAGCTATTATTGAAGAGTTTCAAAAACTTGGTGCTAAAATAATTTGTGAAGAAAATAAAAATAGATTTGTTGTTTTTCCATCTATATTAAAAAGCAATTATGTATCATCTCATCAAGATCATAGAATGGCAATGGCGTTAGCAATTGCAGCTGTAAATATTAAAGATGGTATAGAAATTGATAATATTAAATGTGTTAATAAATCATATCCTAATTTTTTTGATATATTTAAACAATAAGATTTTATTTTTAGTAATATTTCATAAAAAATTATTATTTTAATGCTTGTTTTTTTCATTTTACTTATATTTTAGTAATTTTGAAATTCTGTAATGATAATTGGACTATTTATGAATATAAAATATAGAATAATTAATTGTAAGAATGTATTTTTACAGTTTTTAATTTTTTTTCTTGTTTTTTCTATAGTATTGCCTGTAACATTACCAATAAAACAGGTTGTTACTGTTGAAGCAAAAAAGAAAAAAGCAACTAAAAAGCGAACAATAGGAAAAGCTACTCAAAAGAAGACAGCAAAACCAGAACATGTTTTTTTATTGGATACAATGTTAGCCGATGGTATTTTTTATAAACATGTTATTATTAGTATGAATAATCAAAAAAATGACGTTCATATTTTACAGGTTGATTTAAATAATAGGAAAGCAGATCTTGAAGTTATAAAGGCTGGTAATAATAATGTTGAATTGGTAAAATTACCTGAAATGTTATCAAAAGCAGCATTAGAAACTGAGAATAATATTGTTGGTGGAATAAACGCTAATTTTTGGCGAGCATATACAAATTATCCAATAGGTCCTACAATTGTAAAAGGAGAAGTTGTAGAAATGCAAACTCATAAAAGATGGACAAGTACTTTCTTTAATGATGCTGGAAAACCTTTTATGGGAAATTTTGTGCTACAGGGAGAATTAATTTCAAACAACAATAGATTAAATTTCAAATCCGTAAATAGACGTTCTGATACAAATGGAATTGTGTTATACAATAGATTTGGAGGGGATACTATTCCATATATTGATGCAGGAAAGGTAGAGTTATTGTTATTAAAGGGTTTAGATAATATTTTACAAGATGTACCGTATGATGATTCTACTGAACAAGCAATGACTTTAGATGCTTATAGAGCTGAATTATTTAATACTCAGAAAACCTCTACAATAGAATATAGTTTGAGAAAAATTACATTAAAGTATTTAGATCATCCTTATGTTAATGCTTTTGTGAATTGTCAGGTTGTCTCAGTAGATACTGGTTCTGTTCCAATATTACCTGGTCATTGTGTTATTTCATTTGGTAAAGATATTGATATTAATCGAATTCCAAAAGTAGGTGATAAAGTTAATATTCATTTTTGGACTAATATTAATGAAAGCGAGTTGTTTTTGCATTCTGTATCTGGTACTCCAAGGCTTGTCAGAGATGGAATTGCACAACATGAGGCTTATGAAGAAGGCTCTAAATCAAAAAGATTTATTTCTGGAGCTTTATCTCGTACAGCTATAGGATATGATAAAGCAAAAACAAAAATGTTTTTAGTTGCAGTTGATTCACGTAAATTAAATAATACTGTTGGAGTGGGGTTAACACAATTAGCTGATATTATGGAATATATAGGCTGTTATTCAGCTCAAAATTTGGATGGAGGCGGTTCTACAACAATGGTAATTAACGGGAAAAATATATTAAATTCAACAAATCCTGCTACTTCCAGAAAATTATCTGTGGCCTTAACTGCAGTTAGTCTGAAGAAAGAAAAAGGTGTTTTAAGTCCTAAGAAAAAGAAAAAAAGATAAAATATAATTATATAATAAAAATATGAAACTTAATGAGGTTTTACCAATAGATAATATAGAACTTAATTTAAAAGTAAAAAATAAAAAAGAATTGCTAATCAAAATGTGTGAAATAGCAAGGAGAAGTGGCAAAATTAATAACTTAGATGAAATAAAAAAACAAGTTCTTGAAAGAGAAGAATTTATGACCACAGGAATTGGCAATGGCGTAGCTTTGCCTCATTCGAAGACTAATGCTGTAAAATGTAGTGTAGCTTCATTTGCTATACTTGAAAATGCTATAAATTTTGATTCTATTGATGGACAGCCTGTTAAATATATATATTTGCTTTTGGATAGGGAAAATAATATAGGAAATCACGTTAGATTGCTTAGCAAATTATCTAGAATTTTAAATACTAAGTCATATAGAGAAGAATTAGATAAGTGTAAAACAAAGGAAGATGTTTTTTCTTTTTTTACTAAAATAGAGGAAAATGAATAAAATAATTTTTTAATCATTTGTTTTATCTAAATCAAATAGAGAAGCATATTTCCTTAATTCTATTTGTAACATTTTTCTCGCTCTAAAGATATTGACTTTTACAGTGCCTAAAGGCAAGTTAAGTTTTTCTGCAATTTCGGAATATTCAAGTTCATCTATATGACGCAGTTTTATAATAGTACTATATTTTTTTGGTAATGATTCTATTGCTTTATGTAAAATAGTATGTTGCTCTATAGAAATAATATCTAAGTCTGGTAAAGTTGTATTATCTTCTATTTCTAAGAAATAATCTGGATTATTATTATCTAAAGGTTGATTTAAGGAAATTGTATGATAACGCTTTTTCCTTAAAAAATCTATACAGGTATTGGAAGCTATTTTACATAACCATGCGTAAAATGCATAGTTAAAATTAAAAGTCTCAATAGCTTTATAAGCTTTTATAAATGTTTCCTGTGTTAAATCATCTATATCATCTTCATCATTTATAAGCTTTCTAATGTGTGATGCTATTATGCTTTTATATTTTTTTTGCAAAATAAAATAAGCTTCTTTATCACCGTTTATAATACGACGAATAGCAGCTTCATCTTCTTCACGACTTTGTGTTTTTTTATCGTTGTTATTATTATTCATATTTACAAAAATACTAATTTTTTATAAAACAACTATTATTTTTATTTTCCTTTATTAAAAAATATTGTTATGAAAGGCTTTTACTATTATCTATTTATTGTATTACTATTTTTTTTATATGAAAATAATCTAGTTGCATTTTCGTTTGAAAAATTTCAGAATACATATAATTATTCTACTGAATATACAGTTTGGTTATTAAATGGGGATCTAATTTCAGGCTTTGTAGATTTTTTAGAAAAAGACGAAGAGCAAGTATTACAATTGCAAACAATAGTAGGAAAAATTATTATTTACGAAGACGAAATATTGAAAATAATGCCTACTAAAATATTACAAGCAACAAACAATAGAACTTTTATAATGCCAACAGCTAATCCTATTAGTAATAATCATTATGTTGGTGTTTATGAATTATTAATGCCTTATGCAGGTGTTGGTATTACAGATTGGGTATCTGTCTCAGGAGGTAGAAGTGTTCTGCCACGTACTTCTCAATCAGATCAAATTTCTTTAATTAATAGTAAGATTTCATTTCCTAAAATTAATTTTATTGATTCAACATCAGTTGTTTTTGCATTGGGAACTAATTTTGTATGGTTGAATAACGATAATTTATTAACACATTTATTTGGAATTGCAACTTATAATACACAAGACTGTTCAACAGTATCTTTTGCAATGTACTATAAGTTGGGTAATCAAGAATATCCATCTATTGTACATCTTGTAAATGAGAATTTTATGTTAAATTATCCTGATGGTGCTTTTGGCATTTCAGCAAGTACAGAAGTAAAATTTTCTCAACGAAAAGATTTAAGTTTTATTGGAGAAATCTGGAATAGTAATATTACAAAACCAACAAATACTGCAATTTTATTGGGATTAAGATTATCTGGTAGGAACTTTTCATCTGATTTTGGATTGTCTGTATTTACATCACCATTAGTTGTTCCATTTGCAAATTTTATTTGGAAGTTTAATTAATGGATTAATATAATTATTATATTCTAAATAAAATAGTACGTGAGTTGGAGTTTATATAACTAGTTTAATATTTTCGTATATTGTTAGAAATTCAGCTAATATCATTGCAGTGGCACCCCATAACGGAACTGTAGGATGAAT
>JAFRQN010000031.1 GCA_017428585.1 Bacteroidota bacterium
AGTTAAATAACTTGAATAACTACTATTTGCAATATGACGCATGTAAATACAAAATGTATCAAATCCTGGATAGGATGTATTATAGGCATTACCTACTTTAAAAGCCATTTCCTTGAAATTCATGGCTCCAATATTACCTAATTCCTGCTTGGTGTAAATAACACGTGCAATATTAATTCCATAATAATAATATGGAAGATAAATACCACAAGACGTTGTGGAAGCTGTACCTACTGTAACAGTATCAGCAGAATACAGATTATTAACATTGAATATTCCTACAATAAACAATGTTATAAAACATAATTTGTTTAAGAATTGTTTCATAAAAAACCTATATATTTGATAATAATTTTTTCAAAAAATTAAAGTGTATTTATTTATTTTATAACTACACAAATATAATATGAATAATTACTACAAATATACAAATTTTATTAAAAAAAACAAAAAAATAATATACACATTAAATATAAAAAAATTAACAAAAAAAATATATTTAGATAGATATATGATATTAAATTAATTTATATAGAAATATACCTTAATTATATGTGTGTAATATTTTAAAATAAAAAAAAGAGGAATTGAATTCCTCTTTTTTTATAAATTACAACAATAATATATCAATATATTATATATTATTTTACTATTGTTACTTTCTTGCTTATGATAGATCCATTTACGTTCATCAATACATTATATGTACCTGAAGCAATATCTGTTACTGAATAATCTAAATTATATGTACCAGATGATAATTCTTTATCTAATATAACTGCTGCTTCTCGTCCACTCATATCTACCAAGCTAATTCTTACTGATGACATAGATGGTATCGTTACTCCAAGTTGTATGTGTGATACTACTGGATTTGTTATTACTGATAATTGAAGTTCTGAACTGCCTAAGCTTACCATACGTTCTTCACTATAACTATAACTGCCATCTAAGTCTTCTAATCTTAATCTGTATAAGTAGATGCCACCTTGTAATGATCTATCTATATAGCTGTAATCTGAACCTGTCATCGTACTGCCTGTAGATTTTACTCTATAGACATCTGTATAACTTGTTTCATCTATGCCTTTCCTTTCTATTACAAAGTCTGATGAATTTACTTCACTTGCTGTGGACCAATGTAATTCTACTGAATTGCCTATTGGATTGGCTTCAAAACTTAATAATGTTACTGGAACTATACTGCCTGAGTTATTATTAATGAAGTCTATGATGCTGCCTAATACAAATTCTGGTTTTGTATAATGACGCCAGTCTATACCTAAATAAATCAAAAAGTCTCTTAATGAATATGATACTGTTCCCATTGTCTTTAAGCTGCGGTTCTCATATTCTGGATAGCTATAATAATAAGCTTGTCCTAAAACTCTATCGCTTGAACCTACTTTATCAAATATTGCTGCAGCTAATTCTACATCCTTACCTTCTGGTAATAATGTAGTATTTCTGAAACTTGTTTCTAAACCTGTTGCTAATAAAGCACCTGTTATATAATCATATCCATTCGCATCAAAATGACTCTCATGAATACCATTCTTTAATGGTTTTGTATTAAATAATCCTTGGAAGTAATCTGGTTGTTCCATTGCTGTATATCTTGCATAAGAATTTCTTGCTAATTCTTCTGATGATATAACTAAATTACGTTTATGTGATTCTGTTGATAATGCTAAGAATTTATTGATATTATCTTCTGTAGTTTCATCAAATACTGATTCTAAGCCATCTGCCCAGAATATACTATTATATAAACTATAATTTACTGAATGACTTTCCCAGTTCGTTCTATCAAATATATCAAAACCTGCTGTGATTACTGTATCTGAACCATTCTCAAATCTATTCTCTTGAAGTTCAAAGCCTAATTTCTCAAATGCTGTACGTAATGATTTATAATTACTATAGCCAACTATTGAGCTTAATTCTGTTGCTGGTACTTCTTCTAATATATATTTTGTATAATCTTGTACATCTAATGGTACTAATGTTGTATGTTCACCGCTTATTAACAAATGTAAATTGGATTTCTTTATATAGAATCTTACTAATTTCTCTACACTGTTAACATTGTTTGACATATCTTCATCTACTGGAAGTTCTACTACAAATCTATATATTGGTGTAACATTATTTGCCATTGTAGCAAAACGTTCTGGTGCATTGCCTATGCCGTATGGTACTGCATTAAACAATCTGTCTGCTAATTTCTTATTATCTGTCTTGAAATCTAATGTCTTTAATTCAAATGCACCTATTGTAAATTCTTCTACTACTCTTAATACTTCTTCGCCTGTTTCATAATTATATATTGTTAATGTAACTGGCTTGTTCTCTGCTTTTACACTACCATTATTTCTTATATTTACTTGTACACTTATTGGATTGGTTGTCATCAAGTATTCTGCATCTGAAAAGACTGATTCTTCTCTATTATCTTTATATGATACTGGACTTACAAATGTTAATATACCTAAGTCATTATCATATAATTGTCCATCAAATTCCCATGCACCTATATCATATCCTTGATCTGCACTGCCTCTTAATTTCTTGTCTATATCATAAACTACTTCTGAACATACCTTGCCTCTATTATTCAAATAGGATCCTATTGGTACTGGTGATTTTATTCGTTTTAATGGTATCTTCTTGCTGTTTAATTGTTCATATAAGTTGCCTGTAAAGTCGTATGTAGTTGTGGCACCTTCTTTCCCTGTCCAATACTGCCATTGATCCAATGAATAAAATTCATTCTTATAACCTATAGAATATAAACTGTTATCTCTTTGACTTAATTCCATAAATCTTACTATAGATGATTCTTCGCCTATAGTATTATAAATATTATTGTCTATATCTATATCTACATAATCTGGTCGTACACTTTCTAATACAAATGCTGATACTATATCTGATGTATTTGTACTATCTAATATATTTACTGCATTATTATACATGGTAAATTCATCTACATTCTGTACTACTATACCGCCTATGTAGCCACCTTCTGGATTAGATATGCCATCTTCGTCTATTAAGACTGCATTGTTTATTATTGATGAACCCAATATATTATAACTTAATTCTTTTTGTACTGCAAATTCTTCCAATGAATTACTTGTTGTTTCTTTATCTCTTGTTGTATATAATCTTATTCCATATCTGCCTGAGGCTTCATCTGTTGTAGATATCTGCCATACCAAATTATTATAGATCTTTATATTATCCATTGTATCTGGTATATATGGATGCTTTCCTGATACTATGTGCATATCATAGAAATTATTTCTTTCTTGTTCTATCTTTATTCCATGAACTGCATCTGTAGATTTTACATGACTGATTTCATTGCCATCTAATACTATGTTTATATTATTATATCCAAATGTTTCATATACATTGTCAGACATTATGCCACCTATACTTGGTGTAAATGATGGATTTACTTTGCCTTCACCGCCTAATATGATACCACTGCCGCCTGATACTGGCTCTACATATCCTATCTTATATATTCTATTGTGTGATACTTTGGTATCGCTTTCATAGCCTAAATAAATACCTGAACGACTTTGGCCAACTATCATATTATCACTTATATTATTATTGTTGTTATAGTATCTTTCAAATTGACCTGCACCACTGTTGTATAATGCTCCTATACCTATTGATACTAATCCATAACCACCATTCTCTATGATATTATTGTTTATATCTATATTATGTATTGTAATTGTATCTAATGCATATGTACGATTTAATCCAAATTCATCCATTGGTGGTAGATTTCTCAATAATATACAGCTTGATAAATTTGTTAAAGCATCATAGCTAAACTCATTGCGTTCTCTATTCCATAATACTAATGGTATATCTGTATGATCATTAGTCTCGCCTTCTAATAAACAGTTCTTTACTGTTACATTGCTTGCACCTTCTGCAAAATATAATAATACATTATTCTTTTGTCCTACTGGTATATCTCCGCTTACTATTCTTATGGCCTTATTTACTCCACCATCTATTTCTACTACTGCATTAAATGGATAGTATTCTTTCTTTGCCTTAAATGATACTTTGTTTACTGGCGCACTTGGCAAATCTGGATTTATAGAAGATGCAAATCTCATTCCTAAACCGCTCTTGCTGTTTAATTTTAATGTAACTCCACCCTGCATTCTACTTAATGATTTTGATGGTACTATACGTATCTTGTCTACGCTTGCATCAAATCCTGATATGCTTGAACTGAAATCTAATGAATATTCATCATCTATACTGCCGACCTCTATGATTGGATCTGACAATACTATATTTACTGTTCCTTCTACTCCTCGCTCATATATCGCATTTACTGCTTCTTTTAATGTATGGAATCTTGAACTCTTGCCTACTGTTAAATCGCCTTTTAATGAACCGATTACTGTAAATGATGAATTATATACATTATCACCTGGATTAGAATCATCTTCTGTGCTTATTGTTGCTCTTATTGTATATTGTCCTTCTGATGTAGGCTTAAATGCTGTACTAAATGTATATTCTAAGGAATCTCTGCCTAAATTATCACCTCGCTCTGCTAAAAAACCTACATTCTCTGTATTGTCATAAACTACATTGCCTTTATATTCTATTTCTACTCTTAATGGTATTTCTGAAGCTGAAAACGCTCCTGCATTTCTTACCTTTATTACTGGCATGCATATTTGATTCTTGTATACATTATCATTTGATGTTGGATAAACTATTCCGTCAACCACGCCATCGTATGGATATTCTAAACGTACATCTATATTCTTATAACTATTATTTGCTAAATTCTCTTCTTTGCCGTCTAATAATATCAATTCCATACTAACATAATATGTACCTGCTACATAACCGCTTAATTGTGATATAATAAATTCATCTATATCTATAGCTACGCTTTGTCCACGCTCCATTGGTGTCTGCAAATGCATTGTATCTACTTTTGTCCAAATAACTCCTACTTTTCCATTAGATTTATCTTTATTCTCAACATTGCAAATAACTACAAAATTTGATATTGGATTAACGCCTCTATTCATAGCTACAAATGACATTCTTAACGGTGTATTGCCGAATGGATATTTATAGCTTGTATTCTCAAAGGATAATGGCTCTGATACATTTGTCATTGCTATATCATAATCATAGGAAACTTCAAATGAGGTAGTTTTGGTTTTCAACATTTCCTCGCCATCTTTCATGAAACGAATACTTGCTATTATTGTATATTCGCCTTCTATAACACCTGCCTGCCTGAAATTAATCTTCGATGTATCTGGATTGCTTGTATCTGCCAACGTTCCATGTGCCTTCTTAAAATAATATGTAGCTGGTATTTCTACATCATTTACTATTTTTGTTACTAAATTTGTTGGCATATTAATCCATGTATTTCCTGTATTTGGATCCAAGCCTTCAAACGCTATCTCTCCGTTAGGGTCTAATATCTTATATTGTATTTGAACTGTTGGTTCTGTCGGCTTGCGGGTAAACTTAACGTATGGCGCATATATATCACCGCCTGTACTGCTTGTCGCAAATAGATGTCCTTCTTCAAATGCAAAGATTTCTTTTAATTCTGGTCC
>JAFRQN010000227.1 GCA_017428585.1 Bacteroidota bacterium
ATGTCCATCAGGACACCATTGGCAGTATATACCTGTAAATTCTTCTAATACAGCAACACGTTTTTGAACTTCTGTGCTAACCCATTTTGGTGTTTGAGCAGACATTGTTCCTACTAATAAAACTGCTGCTAAAATAATCGAAAATAGTTGAAATTTTTTCATATAATTCAAATAATAATTTTATAAAATAATTTATGTTTTACAATTTGATTTACAAATTATTAAAAAAAACGAAAAAAAACAAAAAATTAAAAATAATTAATTAAATAAATATGATTAAATAGATAAAAAAAAGAGCAGTGATTAGCTGCTCTTTTTTTTTGTTATATACTTAATCAATTTATTATTTCTTAATGAAATTGAAAACACTGCCTTTTATTTTTAATGAGTAAGTTCCTGTTGAAAGGCTTTCTACATTAATTTCATTGGTATTGTTGTTAGCTCTTAAGATCAATTTACCGCTCAAATCATATATTTCATATTCTTCACCTAATAAATCATTATTGTTTATATAAAGAATATTTGTTGTTGGATTAGGATAAATTGATAAATTAATATCTTCTGCTATACTTTCAGTACTATTTTTTATACTGATTTCATCAATCCACATTAAATTTCCACCTGTACCTGGAACACCACCAACTCTTACAAGACAATTATCTTGGAGATATGGTGATAAATCAACTTGAACAACTTTATATTCGCCTGATTTTGGTATATATGCACTATTTACATTTGCTGGCTGACCTGTTTCTACACAAGTTATTTCAGAAATTCTTGTCCAGCTTTTACCCCAGTCTTTAGAAATTTCAGTTACAATTTTAGGAGCTGTGCCGCCACGCTTGCCATCAGAATATGCATAATAATATGATAAAACTTTATTAGGATTGTCTTTGCAAATAAGTTCACCAAACATTATATATCCTGGTTTATTAGCAACGCCATATTCAGCAAGCAAATAATAATATACGGCTGCTTTTGTATTTTTAGCGCCATTAATTCCTCCTGAAATACTAAAAGCAGAATTATAAGATTGATCTATAACAGTATGAGGCGGAATAGCTGCAGAACCGCTTGCATTTTCAAAAGATAGTTCTATTTCTTCAAAAGCATTGTCAAAGAAGCCAATTTTACTGACAGCAGTACTATTGTCTTTTAAATTCATATCTACAAGTCCAATAGAATCTTTAAGGATGTTAGCAATTCTGGTTTGAGGAATATAGCGAGAACCAGCCTTAAAATCTTCTCGATTTATAGCAGGAAATTCAAATACAGCAGATTCACCTTTATTTAATGTTCCTTTGTATGTATCTGTTTTGCTATAATTCATTTGTGTATGTGCAATGACAAAAGAAACATCAAAATTAGTTACAGACAAATCAGAGTTATTGGTAACTTTAATTTTTGGATTTATAGTTTCAAACTTATAACCTGCAGGATATTCTGTTAAGTCTTCTATTGTTAAATCGGTTCTAACTTCTTCTGGAATTTCTACAACTGCTTTATGACCAGTATATATATTAGCTTTGCTTTCTGAAATAAATGCAACAACTTCTAAATTATAATGTTCAACCAGAACGCTATTTATATAATCTGGAATAGTTACTGTATATTTTCTACATTCATAACTACCTTTCTTAGTATTAGTTATAGGATCGCCCCAAGTGCCACCATTTGATATTACTCCGCGCAAAGCATGCATGTGGCGGTATAAACCATCACTTGTTGCATATTCTGGATTGTGGGTGCTGCCTAAAGTTTGATAAGCTATTATTTCATTCTGCAGCAACATTACTGTTAAATAATTTTGTGAAGCAGGGGAGTCATCAGTATAGTAATATTCTACTTCTACAGTAAGTTCATGTTTTGTTGAATTATATTCAGGATTAACATAAACATTTACAACAGAATTTTGATTCATAATGTTTTCAGCTGCAGCCTGCCATAAATCACGATTCATTGCCCAAGGAGTTGTAGATCTATTGATAGAACCTTGAGGAAATCCTTGTACACCAGCTTGATTCATGATTGTATCGCCTTCTAAAGTTCTTAAATCAGGATCACCTGAGCCTGGCTGCGCATAATAGCCGCAATGGTTGTTTATAGCTATAAATTGTCCCGGATGTTTTTTCGCAATATCATTTGCTAATTTATGTCCAGCAGGACACCATTGACAGTACATTCCTGTAAATTCTTCTAATACAGCAACACGTTTTTGAACTTCCGTACTAACCCATTTAGGTGTTTGAGCAGACATTGTTCCTACTAATAAAGCTGCTGCTAAAATAATTGAAAATAATTGAAATCTTTTCATATAATTTTCTTTTTTATTTATTAAACAAATAATTATATAATTCTTTTTTTTTGAATATTTAAAATAAGAAAATATTATTTTAAAACAAAATAGTTAACACAATAAAAAAGAGAGAATATTAAATTTTAATATAAATTTTAAAATATAATATCCTCTCAAAATTTTTTATCTATTCAATATATAAAACATTTAGATTATAAAGTATTATCAAATCAGGAATATAAGAATAATGTTTTATATTTTATTGAATATTGAATTTTAAATTATTTCTCTGAACTAAAATAACACTTTCCATTTGAAAGTATAATTTTCTTTGTTGCAGATTGACCATTCGATGTTATTTTTAATATATAAGCGCCTTCAGCTTGCGGCAAGTTCTTTGTGCTTATTGTTGTAGTATTGCTATTTTTTATTGAATAAACGTTTTTGCCATTTAAATCAGATACAACAATATCTATTTGCTTAGCTGGAGATATTATTTGTATTTCTTCATTAGTAGAGTTATAAGTTATGTTTAATTCACTTTCTAAATCTGAATTTACAGTGGATACAATGTGGTCTTTTTTATTAGAATTGTTCTCATTATTAAGATTTGATTTATCTTTTAAAAGACCCACGATTATTGCGTTTTTATCAATGGCTTCTTGTATTTCTTCATCTACCAGAACAGGAGAATTAAAAATAATTATTATACCTTGATCGTTAGATCCTTTTTTTATAGAATTGCCATTTTTATCTTGACCAACGAATGCCCATGGTGGAGATATTCTTATAAAGCGCTCAGCTTGAGATTTAGCAGAGGTAAAAACTATACCTTCTATCCAAGCTCCATCAATACAGAAAGTACCATTAATTGATAATGCATGATTTATTTTAATATCTGTATTTGGAATAAGAATATCATTTGAATTTATAATTACATGAACATCTTTATTTGAAGATTCGTTACTAATAAGATTTCCATTTGTATCCTTAATTAGATAAGTATCTGCAAATGCTGTTGAAATACTTATTGATGACAATAAAACAATAACGATTATTAAGTTTTTAATTATACTTTTAATTTTCATAATATAGATCCTTTTATTTAATCAAGTTTTGATAATATTTTTTTATAAATTACAAATTTTTTATTTAAAAACAAAAAAATAATATTACTTTAAAATAAAAAAAAGTAAATGCTTGTA
>JAFRQN010000228.1 GCA_017428585.1 Bacteroidota bacterium
ATTGAGTAATTAATCCAGCAAAAGATTTTGCCAAAGAGTCTGCTGTTTCGTGAGAAGAGCTGTCGCTTAATACAACGAAATTAGCACTTTCTTTTGCAGGATATAATAAAACAGATGTATCGTCATCTTTAAATATTTTTACTCCTTCTACGAGCATTCTCTTATAATTTTCAGAATACTCCATTGCTTTTCTCATTACTGTTCCCTTCTTTTCCCAAGGTACAGGAACAGTTATAGATTTTTTATATCTTAACGGCAATTGTGCATCTAAATCTGATATTTTCAAATTTGATTTTGCAAGCATTTCCAGTATTTTACCAATAGTAAACATTGCATCTGCTGCAAACAAGAAATCACAGAATATAAAGCCTCCATAGCTGCCGCCGACAAAGCGAACGCTTTTATCTAAAGTTGCTTCCATCATAGCAGCATGAGAATTTTTAATTCTTACAACCTCTACATTATAATCTCTTGCTATTTCTTCTATTTCATTGCCTGCTAAAATAGATATTCCTATTTTATATGGTTCTTCATCTTTATGTGTTTCTAAGAATAACTTAGTAACAATAGTCAATAATCTATTATAAGAATACCAAACGCCTCGTTCATCAATTAAACAAATTTTTTCTGCACCAGCTTCTATTTGGAACCCCAATTCATAATCCAAATTCCGCATAATCTTGGCAATTTCATCGTTGCCATTAGGATTCTGTAATAACTGCCTGTCAGGAACGAATTTGTTTGTAAATATATAATTATTCAATGAAATAACGTCTGCATCAAAATATCCAAGTATATTTGGCAGTATATTAGCTGCTAATCCATAAGAATAATCGACAAGTATTTTATATTTGCGTTTTCTCAGCAAATCAACATCAATAGAACTAATATATCTATTCATATATGCTTCATTGGAAGCAGCGTTGAAAGTAATTGTACCCATATTTTCTTCATTTACTCTCAACACATCTTCTCCGAAGAAATATCTTTCTATTTTCTTTGCAAGGTTTGTAGATATATCTCGTCCATCTTTGCTGAATATGATTATATCATGCATTTTTGGATTTCTTGGACTTCTACGAATATGTACTCCCGCATCATATTTACCTGTTCTAAGCTCTTGTCTTGATTGAGGTATAGATGCAACTTGCAAATCAATAATCTTTACGCCCACTGATGCTAATCCTGTTGTCAATGCACGTTTTATTATTCTTGAGCAGTTATCAGGCGCTCTGCTTGCTATTATTGTTGAATTAGCGCCGATAGAAAGACCTAATGCAGTACCAAGTTTAGCAGCAAATTCAGGTTGTATTTCTATATTAGATAAACCTGTAATTCTTGCTTCTGTAAATAATTCTCTCAGCCATTTTTCTTCTTGAACAAGCGATCTCGATAAAGTAGCGCCTTCCTCAACATTTTTATTCGGCCATAACTTTATATTGGAATGCAGCGAAGCATCTTTTCCTATTTTACAGTTATTGGATATAAATACATTTTCGTCTATAACGGTAGATTGTCCTATATGAACATCGCTGCAGATTACATCATCAGTCAAGCTGGCGAAATCATCTATCAATACATTATCCCATGCTGTAATTCTTGTTAGCTTTGCGCCGCCGCCAACAACAACATTATTTCCTAATACTGAATTAGTTATTTTTGCGTAATCTCCTATTTTAACATTATTTCCAAGCATCACATTCCCTTCGAATTGTGCTGTAGGAGAAATAACGCAGTTATCACCCATAATAACGCCGTCAGCTCTTACTGTACCATGATAATCCAATTTTAATTTGCCATTCAAAGCATCATTCTGACCTATTTGATATTCATCAAGATTTCCGACATCACGCCAGTAACCATCTGCAATATAACCATATAAAGGCATACCTTTTGAGAGCATCATAGGAAATAAATCCTTGCTGAAATCAAATTCTTCTCTATATGGAATTAAGTCCAATATTTCTGGTTCAAGAATATATATACCTGTATTAATCGTATCTGAAAATACCTGTCCCCAAGACGGTTTTTCAAGGAAACGAGTTATTTTTCCATCATTATCCGTCATTACTATTCCATACTGCAATGGAGTTTGATGACGTGTCAATAATATTGTTGCTTTTGCTTTTTTTGCTATATGGTATTCAATAGCTTTAGTTAAATCAAAATCTGTTAAAACATCGCCGCTTATAATAATAAAACGTTTATCTAAATGTTCTGCTGCATTGCGTACGCTTCCTGCTGTTCCATAATCGGCTTGTGCTTTAACGTACTGCATATTTATACCATATTTTATACCATCTTCAAAATAATTTGTGATGATATCTGGTTGAAAATACAAGACGGAAACTATATCAGTAATCGAATGTTTTTTTAATAAATTAACAATATGTTCCATCATTGGTCTATTCATGATAGGAACCATAGGCTTTGGAATCTGCATAGTTAACGGTCTTAACCTTGTACCAAAACCGCCTGCCATTATAACAGCTTTATTCATACTTTCCATAATTTAAGTCCTATATTTATATTTTTAAAAATCGTACTTTCTACATTTTTTAAATATACGTTTTTTTCTTTTAATTTATTGTAGTAAATTATAAAAATTTCAATTATTTTATTATTTTTTATTTTTTAATATTTTAATATTTTTATTCGTTTTTGACATTTTTGGCACGCTGTTTGATGCAACAAAAACATTATTTACTAACATAAAAAGGATATATTAAAAATGAAAATTTTAACGAATAACAAATTCGGAAACATTTGTTTAATACTTAGTCTCGCTTTATGCGTAGTACTAATGCTTTCTTCTTTTATTTTAAGATTGTCTAATCCTCCTGTAGATAATACACTCGATGAGTCTATTGAACCTACAAATGAGACAGAAGAAATTATACAAGTTAATGTTCTTAATGCTTGTGGAAAGAATGGATTAGCAAGCGAAGTACAGCAGTTTTTAATTGAACGTGGTTATGATGTAGTATCTATCGGCAACTACGATTCTAATTTAGAAAATTCAGTTATTATTGATCGTTTAGGAGATATCAATTCTACAAATAAAGTGGCTTATGCTTTAGGAATGCAGGATACTCAAGTAAGAAGTGAAATTGATTCTTCTCAATTAGTTCGCTCTACAATAATAATTGGCAAAGATTATTTTACATTAAAACCTTTTAGCAGCAGCAATAATTTAACAACCAATTATTAATCGTCCGCTAAAAGATAATGTCCTCAAATAAGAATTAATATATCACATGTAAGTAAATAAATTTCCCCCAGAAATGTAAAAAGGAAAAGCTCAGCTTTTCCTTTTTTTATATCATTCATTGTTTTATTTTAATACAATTTTAGAAAGAACTAAATAATACAATATACAATTATAATTATTCTAAAAAGCAGAATTAAAGTTATTAATTAAAGAACAAACTGTAAAATAACTACTACAAGTATCTAAAAACAAAAATAATTATATTATATTTTTTTTATTTCATTGTATAGATTATATAAATCCATTGCAGACATATCTATAAGAGGCTCATACATAAATGAATTTAGATGTATATATTCATTAGCAAACATACAAACTTTTTCAAACAATCCTAAATACTTATCTTCTGGATATTTTTGCTTGTAATCATTTAGCAGTTCTCTAGTTTGTTTTCCTCCTTTTGCATCAGTTTTTTCAATCATATATTTTTCCGCTTTTAATCTTATAGCCATCGATAAAATAAATTTATCATTGATTTCATCTATAAGTTTTTTTTCATTTAATACTATTCCATCAGCTTGATCTATTAATTCTTCATATACTAATTTTTCTTCATCATCTATTTCTATTTCAGCATTCTTCATCCAGTATTCATTAAATATATTTACTACTTCTTTTAATTTTATCTTTTCTTTTTTATTATAATGCAATAATGATGTCAAAATCTTATAACCTTTTTCTTGGTTGTATTTAGGAGTTTGAAACTCTATTAAAGTTCTCACCATTGGAATAGAAGAAATAATTATTTTCCTTAATTCTTTTCTTTTTGTTGATTTTTTAGTTCCTTTACATGCAATTAATTTTTCTTTGTTTGGTGAAAAAATATTCGTCACAAAAGCCTTACCTTCTATAGGTTTAACTTCTACTCTATTATAAGTTTTACGAGCTATCAATGTATTTTTTATATCAATATCTAATACCCTAAAAGCATTCCTATAAAAATCATAATTATGAGTTAATAAAACTAAATTAAATAGCTTTTTTTCCCCACTTTTATTACGATACTCTAAAATCTCCTTTATATACTCCAAGACTGCGTATTTATGATTATAATCAAAAGAATCTGATATATCATCCAAAATTATCAATTGTTCTTCATCATTATTTTTAGCTGATCTAC
>JAFRQN010000032.1 GCA_017428585.1 Bacteroidota bacterium
ATAAAATTTTAAATAAACCAACTTTTAAGGATAATTCAATATCATATTTTAATAATTTAATAGAATAAAATAGAATAATAATATTATGCAAGAACAAAAAATGTTTAGTGAAATAGAAGTAACAAAAGAAGTTGCACTCGGTTTAGGATTAACTGAGGAGGAATGGGAAAAAATTCTTGAAATTATGGGACGCACACCTACTTATACTGAAATAGGTATGTATAGTGTTCTATGGAGTGAGCATTGTTCTTATAAAAACTCCATCAAACAAATAAAAACGCTTCCTCGTTCAGGTGGCAGATTGCTGGTAGCAGCAGGTGATGAAAATGCAGGACTTGTAGATATTGGAGGTGGATATGGTATTGTATTTAAAATAGAAAGTCATAATCATCCATCAGCGATAGAACCATTCCAAGGTGCAGCAACTGGTGTTGGTGGTATTTTAAGAGATATATTTACGATGGGAGCAAGACCTATAGCGGCTCTTAATTCCTTAAGATTTGGAGAATTAAATTCAGAACGTACCAAGTTTTTATTAAAACGTGTTGTTGAAGGTATAAGTCATTACGGTAATTCTTTTGGTGTACCAACTGTTGGTGGAGAAATATATTTTGATGATTGTTATCAAGATAATCCATTGGTAAATGCTATGGCAGTGGGTATAGTTGATGTGAAAAAAACAGCAACTGCTGCTGCTTCAGGTGTTGGTAATCCTGTTATTATTATTGGTTCTTCTACTGGTCGCGATGGTATTCATGGTGCTTCTCTTTTAGCATCACGTGAGTTTGATGAACAAACGGATGAAATGCGACCTACTATGCAGGCAGGCGATCCTTTTGCTGAAAAATTATTACTTGAAGCTACTTTAGAAATGATAGAAGCTGGTATTGTTGTAGGAATTCAAGATATGGGGGCAGCAGGTATAACTTGTTCTACCTGTGAAATGAGTGGTAAAACAGGTGTAGGTATGTATATAGATTTAGACAAAGTACCTCAGAGAGAACCTAATATGTCAGCATATGAAATAATGTTGTCTGAATCGCAAGAAAGAATGCTTGCTGTTATAGCAAAAGGTAAAGAACATAAAGCATATAATATATGTAAAAAATGGGGAATTAATGCCGTTCAGATAGGTGTTGTAACTGATGATGGACTGGTAACTTTGTTGCATAAAGGAAATTGTGTTGCCTCTGTAAAAGCAGAAACTTTGGTGCTTGGAGGAGGAGCTCCTCAAAATGATAGAGAAGCGGTTGAACCTAAATATTTATCAAAAACTCGTTCTTTTAATGCTAATCAATATAATAATAACATTGCTGAAGATAGGGATTTCTTCAAATTATTATCTTCTACTACTATTGCCTCAAAAAAATGGATTTTTGAACAGTACGATTCTCAAGTTCGTACAAATACTGTTAATATAAAAGGTGATGCAGCTGTTGTTAGATTAAAGGAAATACCTCCAAAAGCAATAGCATTAACAACAGATAGTAATAGTAGATATGCTTATTTAAATCCATATAATGGAGGTATGATTGCTGTTTGTGAGGCGGCACGCAATGTTGCTTGTGTTGGAGCACAACCTGTTGCTATAACAAATTGTTTAAATTTTGGAAATCCTTACGATCCAGAAGTATATTGGCAATTTAAAGAAGCTATTCGTGGTATGGGAGACGCTTGTAGAGCGTTAGATACTCCTGTTACAGGTGGTAATGTAAGTTTCCATAATGAATCTAAAAATTTTGCTATTTTCCCAACACCTACAATAGGTATGCTTGGAATAATTGATGATGTTGATTATGTAATGAGTGCAGAATTTAAAAATGAAGGTGATAGTATATATGTTCTTGGAAACATGAGAACAGAACTTGGTGGTTCAGAATATCTTAAATTGTGTAAAAATATAGTTAATGGAGAATCACCTATTATTGATATTAATGAAGAAAAGATACTTATAGAAACTATACTTGAATTGATAAAAAATAAAGCTGTAAATTCAGCTCATGATATAAGTGAAGGTGGTATTAGCATTTGTTTAGCAGAAAAAGCTATATTATCAAAAACACTAGGATGTGTAATTAATTATGATAATTGTCAAACCGTTGGTAATGCTTTTGGTGAATCACAAAGCCGTATAGTAATAACTGCAAATAAGGAACAAGAACAAAAATTAAAGGAAATAACTCAAAAGCACAACATTAAATTAACAAAAATAGGAAACGTAATTAAAAATGATTTTATAATTAATGGACTTGTAAGTACGAATGTTTCAAGACTTGTGGAAGTATATGAAAATGCAATTCCTAATATAATGAGTTTATAATTTGAAGGTTAATAGGTAATATATTATATCATAACTATTCATTTTATATATAATTTATTATAGATAGAATATGAAAATAGCTTTTTTAATGAATCATTTTGATAGAACTGATACTACTAAGTATTCTCGTAGTGTTGGTTATTATATGATAAAAAATTTTCGTAATGCAGGAGTTGATGTTTTTCCTATAGCTCCTCAAGTCAGTATGGAAATATATTATAAATTAAAACAAGCTGTTTATAAATATATATTTCAAAAAAAACATTTAAGATTTACAGAAATAAATCTTATAAAAAAGGAAGCAAAGAAAAGAGATAAAATAATAAAAGAAATAAATCCAGATTATATTTTTTCTTTTGGACCTATATCGTCGATATTTTTGGATTGTAATATTCCCATAGCTTATTGGGCAGATGCTTGTTTCCCAGGATTATATCAGTATAATCCTAATTTTTCTAATTTATCAAAAAAAACAATAGATAATTTTAATTTAATAGAACAATTAGGATTTAATAGGGCAAAAGCAGTATTTTATAGCTCTAAGTGGGCATTAGATGCTGCAGTAAATAATTATAAAGTTGATAGTAATAAATTATATATAGTACCTTTAGGCGCTAATATAGAAATAAAACATGATATAAATTTTATCAAGGATAATGTAAATAGTAAATTAAATAATAATATATGTAAGTTTGTTTTTGTTGGTACTAGTTGGAAATATAAAGGTGCAGATACAGCGATTAAAATAATAAATCAATTAAATAAGCGTGGATTTAAGGCAAGTTTGGTAATAATAGGTTGTAGCCCTTATAAGTATATTGAACTTCCAGATTTTGTGAAGGTAATTAATTTTATAGATACAAGTACAGAAAAAGGTATGGAAGAGTTAATTGGTTATTATAAAGAAGCTAATTTTTTTCTTTTACCAACAATAGTAGAAAGTTTTGGACATGTATTTTGTGAAGCAAATGCTTATGGTCTGCCTGTAATAAGTTATAATACAGGTGGGGTATCATCTGTAATTACAAATGATAAAAATGGTTATTTATTTGATTTAAATGCAAACATAGAAGAATTTTGCGATTATATTGTTAAGGTTTATAATGATAAACATTATTATTTTAATTTATGTCTTAATTCTTTCTATGAATATAAAAATAGATTAAATTGGAAAAGTGGAGTTGAAAGTATAATTAAAATTTTAAATAATTCTAAA
>JAFRQN010000229.1 GCA_017428585.1 Bacteroidota bacterium
AAAAATATAAAACAAAGATATAAAAACGTAAAAATATGTAATATGGATATTTCTCCGCTTTTTAAAACAAAAAAATAGAATGAATTAAAGAATTAAGCCATTCTATCTACACAATAAGTGTTATTAAGGAGCAATATGTATAAAAAACATCTAATATCCTTTACAAACATAATAAACTTTTATAAAAAAAACTTCCTTAAAATTAATTTAAGGAAGTTTTTTATTATTTAAAATTATATTATACTTATTTAAACATCCATACAAAAGATTTGCTGTAATCTTTAGACATTGTTAAATTAAGAGTGCCTAATTTTGCATTTGCAACCTCTGCTGCAAATTCACCTACAGCGCATATATTATTACCTGATACACAGAAATCATATATTTTTGTTTCTGCGTTTGCTTCAATAATATTACAATCAGTCACATTCCAATTACTGTCATATCTAATGATGAATGGGAAATATTTTTGTCTGCTTAAAGTTTTATCAGTTGTAGAAACATACTTTTTGTCATCACCGATATTAGCCATATTTCCAGCAAAATTGCCAATGAATACAAAATTGCCATCAGCTGTTGCTTCAAATCCAGCAATTTCTACATAACAATTTTTAGTTTCACCTGTTTTAATAGACTTAAAATTACCTTGTTGATCATATTTAGATATAAAGAATGTAGTTTTAGCTTTGTTTTGTACATTTGCTAAAGCCTTAGTTCCTTCTTGATCCCATACAGTGAAATTCTTGGATAAACTGCCAGTAACATAAATTTCTTTTTCATCTGCTGATAAACTAACGGTAAACATCTTAGGTCTTGGATCGCTTACAGCTAAATTTGAACCAACGTTAGCAACCATATCACATAAGCCTTCAACATTATAACGTGCTAAAAATACAGCACCATAAGCAGGTGATGAAGTAATAGCTGCTGGCAATGGCAAAGAAGCACCGCCAAAATTAGCACGTCCACCTGAAAATTCTCCTATTAAATATGCGTTGCCTGCTTTATCCATAGTAACACCTTTAGGAATACTTGCACTGCCAGCACCTTCACTGACAACACCTTTAATCCATAAAGCATTGCCGTCGGTATCAAAACGTATTAAGATAGCAGAAGAATAACTACCTGGTCTGTTATATACAATTTTATCTTGAGTTATTTTTCTTTCATTTTGAGTAACAGATGTTGCAACTACAATGTCGCCATTATCATTTACAGCTAAATCTGTCTCTTCAACCTTATTAAAAGCACTAATAGATTTACCCCAAACAGCGTTTCCATCGCCATCTAATTTTGCAAGAAATGCAGCAAATTCCTTGCTTGATTTTTTAGGAATTGATACTTGATCAATCGTTACAGTACCTGATGCAGCACCAAGCACATAAATATTTCCTTGTTTATCATTTGCAATCCTTATAATAGGATTATCATCATCACTTCTTGAACCAAAGCTTTTAGCCCATACAAATTTACCACTAGAAATACGTGCTAAATAAATTTTCTTTCTGTCTTGTTCCACTAACTTAGCAGCAGAAGAAATAGCACTAACTTTTATATTGTCAAAAATTACTTCATCTGCTTTATAAAGTCCTGCAACAATAAAATCGCCATTAGGCATAGCTGTTATACACTTTCCAGCAGTACCAGAATTATTAGTACCTGAAGAAATAATAGTACTGCTCCATGTATCCTCTGCCCAAGATGAATACTGCATTATCACGAAAAATAATACAACGATAGATAAATTTCTTAATTTCATATAAATTTCCTATTATTTAAATACTTAATAAAATTCTTATTTTTTACACACAAAATTACAATAAAGTTTCATTATTATTAATAAAATTTTTAATAAAAGATTTTCTATGATATTTACAGCTTCCATATTTTTTTAATAATTCTATATGTTCTTTTGTAGCATATCCTTTGTGTTTTGCAAACTTATATTCAGGAAACTGTTTATCAGCTACATTTATTATCCACTCATCACGTGCTACTTTAGCTAAAATAGAAGCTGCTGCAATAGAAATAGATTTAGAATCACCTTTTACTATAGTCTTAAAAGGAATATTTTTTGCTTTTTCTGTTGGATGAAAATAATTGCCGTCAACAAGCAGGAAATCAGGATTAAGATTTAAATCGCAGACTGCCTCACTCATTGCAATCATATCAGCCTGTAAAATATTAACCTTGTCAATAACGTCTTCGTTTACAAATTTAATACTATAACTAATACAATTTTGAACAATTAAATCAAATAATTTCCTACGTTTAATAGGAGTTATTTTTTTAGAATCATTTACTTCATTGAAAAGATCACTATTAAAATCTAAAATAACTGCAGCCGCAGCCACAGGCCCAGCCAGCGGACCACGACCTGCTTCATCTACCCCAGCAATATATTTATATCCTTCAGCATATAGTTTTTGCTCAAAATCAAAATCAGCCATATTATCTTAAAGCTATAATATTATTTATTATTAAATTTATCTATAATCGTTTCTCCTATTTTCCAAATATCGCCAGCACCGATTGTCATAATAATATCATCGCTTGTCATATTTTTCAAAATAATATCAGGAACATCATTTTTGTTCTCAACATAATGAACATAATCCATTCCCTGTTCATTCGCTGCTTTTACAATTAATTCACCTGTTACTCCTGGTATAGGTTTTTCTCTTGCAGGATAAACATCAGTAACATATACTAAATCAGCATACTTAAAAGATTCAGCAAATTCTTTGTAGAAAGATTCAGTACGAGTATATGTATGAGGTTGAAAAACAGCAACAATACGTTTTGATGTATAGTTTTTTGCACCTTTTAGGGTTGAAATAATTTCTGTTGGATGATGAGCATAATCATCAACAACAATAGCACCATTCAATCTGCCTTTTATTTCAAATCTTCTAAATACGCCATGAAATTCCTTCACTACATCTGCTATTATATCAAAATCAACATTAAGCTGACGTGCAGCAGCAATAGCAGCTAAAGCATTTTTAATATTATGTTCACCTGGTACATTAATTGTTATTTTACCTAATAATTTGCCATACTCATATATATCACAGCTGGACTGCAATCCAGAATAAGTTATATTATCAGCAAAATAATCCGCTTCTTTTCTTGTAGTTGCAAAAGTAATAACTTTCTTATTTAATAAAGGAAGTATATCACGTACACCTTCACAATCTATTCCAGCAGCTATAAAACCATAAAAAGGAACTTTGTTGGCAAACTGTACGAATGCTTCTTTTAGATATTTAAGCTCACCATAAATATCTAAATGATCAGGTTCTATATTATTTAATATAGCGACAGCAGGAAACAACTGCAAAAAAGATCTATCATATTCATCTGCTTCTACAACAGTCCAGTCGCCATTACCTAATCTGGCATTAGTGCCTCCCAAATCTTTTAGACGGCCTCCTACGATAACAGTAGGATCTATGCCTGCTCTAATTAAAATTAAGGCTAATATGGAAGTCGTTGTTGTTTTGCCATGAGTTCCTGCAACAGCTAAACAATAATTTAAGCGTGATACCTCTGCCAACATTTCAGCACGTCTAATAATAGGTATTTTTCTCTTTTTGGCTTCGATAATTTCTGGATTTTCAGATGTAGATACTGCACTTGAATAAGTAACAACATCGGCATTCTTTATATTTTCGCTTGAATGTCCAATATAAATTTCTGCACCAATTTTTCTTAAATATTGTACGTTGTCAGATTCGCTTAAATCAGAACCAGTAACAGTAAAACCTTTATTTATAAGGATTTCTGCTATTCCACTCATTCCAATTCCACCGATTCCAACAAAATGTACATTCTTAATAGATGAAAACATAATTTCTTCACTCTTTTTATTTTACTTTTATATCTTTTATATAATTCTCTTTTAGTTCTTTATTTATAACTTCAATTATTTTTGTTTTTTGCATTAAGCATTCTTTTTTCCAAATTGGATCTTGAACTTTGAAGTATAATATATTATCTTTGTATTTATTTATTTTAATATTCTTCTGAAATACCTCTGGAAACTGATTATCCCATATTTTTTTTATATCTATCAATAAATTAGCATTAAAAAAACTATTAGGATCTAATTTATTTATTTTTATAAAATCGTTTATGGCATTATCTATAAATTCG
>JAFRQN010000230.1 GCA_017428585.1 Bacteroidota bacterium
ATTCCGCATAATGAAGTAATAAAACATTTAATGGAAGCCAATGTTTTATGGATGATGATACCTAATGATATAGCTACGCCGAGCCGTTTTTATGAATATATGGGAGCAAGAAGAAATTTATTGGTATGTGCTCCAGAAGGCGGAATACGAAATATAGCAAAAGAATACAATGCTGCTTTGATATGCGGTCCTAAAAATGTAAACGAAATAACGGCAGCAATTGATAAGTTTTATAATATGTGGAAAAGCAATAATATGCTTTTACCTAATGAAAAATTTGTACAGCAGTTTGATAGACATAGAATTACATCTATATTAGCAAAAGAACTTTCGCTTGCTTCAAGAATGTAGAATTTATTAATATTTTGATTATAGCAGTGAAAAAGGAGCAATTAAAACCAGGAAATATGCTGAATCCGCTGCCAGTTGTGATGGTCAGTTGCGGAACAACGGAAGAGGAATATAATATTATAACCGTTGCATGGTGCGGAACAATATGTACGGATCCTCCAATGTGCTATATATCAATAAAACCAAATCGTTATTCATATAATATTATAAAGAAGAATAAAGAATTTGTTATTAATCTAACAACAGAAAAATTAGCTTCTATAACAGATTGGTGCGGAGTCCGTTCAGGCGAACAATACAACAAATTTAAGGAGATGAATTTAACGGCTGGAACTGCTTCCAAAATAAAAACTCCTATTATTATGGAATCTCCTATAAATTTGGAATGTGTTGTAAAAGATATTATAAAATTAGGTTCTCATGATATGTTCATTGCTGA
The DNA here is from genome assembly GCA_017428585.1 of Bacteroidota bacterium. Lineage (GTDB taxonomy): Bacteria > Bacteroidota > Ignavibacteria > Kapaibacteriales > UBA2268 > JAAYTD01. The sequence goes on from JAFRQN010000230.1 coordinate 791, forward strand.
AATAGTTTCAGTAAACATAAATGAAAATTTGATGTCTAATGAAACAGGAAGCATTAATTTTGACGATCTTAATTTGCTTTCTTTTTCGCATGGCAATTATTATAAATTGGGAAGAAAAATAGGAAAATTTGGATTCTCTGTACAGAAAAAGAAGAAAAAAAACAATAGAATAGATAGAAATAAGCATTAATATTAAAAATATAAATATAATAATATCAAAGAATGTCAACAAATAAAAATAAAGATAATAAATCAGAAGAGTTAGGGAAACACCCAATAAATCAATTATTGCTTAAATACTCTTTACCTGCAATAATTGCTTCGACAGCTACTTCTATTTATAATGTGATAGACAGAATTTTTATTGGACAGGGCGTTGGTCCGCTGGCAATATCTGGTATGGCTATTACCCTGCCTATAATGAATCTTGCTATTGCTTTTGGTACTTTGGTTGGCGCTGGTACATCAGCTTTGGTATCAATCAGAATGGGAGAAGGAAAAATCAAAGAAGCTGCTCAATTATTGGGAACTGCTTTGATATTGAATCTTTTTATGGGATTGATTATTCCACTGCTGGCACTTCCTTTTTTGGACGATATCCTTATTTGGTTTGGCGCTACGGAAAATAATATTCCATACGCAAGAGACTTTATGCAGATTATTCTTTCGGCTAACGTAATTACGCATATATTCTTTGGATTAAACAACGTAATGCGTGCATCGGGATATCCTACAAAAGCAATGGTATCTTCACTTCTAACAGTGGGAATTAATTTAATATTAGCTCCTTTGTTTATATTTAAATTTAAGTGGGGAATCAGAGGCGCAGCAACAGCTACTGTTATTTCACAAACAATAGGATTAATTTGGGTCTTGTCTCATTTTATCCGTAAATCGTCTTATATACATTTTCAGAAAGGCTGTTTTAAGATTGAATTAAAAAATATTAAAGATATATTTTCAATAGGATTGGCACCATTTTTAATGCATTCATGTTTTTGTTTAGTTACAATTATTATTAATTGGCAGCTCAATAAATATGGTGCAGAGCTGGCGGTAGGTGCATACGGCATAATCAACAGCGTAATCAGCTTGGCTGCAATGATAGTATTTGGATTGGCACAAGGAATGCAGCCTATTGTTGGATTTAATTATGGCGCAAAACAAATTGAAAGGGTTACTAAAGCATTAAGAAATACTATATTGGCTGCAAGTATTGTAACAGTTTTTGGTACATTATGTGCGATGTTGTTCCCTGGTTTAATTTCAAGAGCTTTTACAACGGATTCTACATTAATGGCCATTACAACAAATGGATTAAGATTGACAACTATATTTTTCCCTTTGGTTGGATTTCAGATTATTACATCTAATTTCTTCCAGTACATAGGAAAAGCGAAAATATCTATTTTCTTGTCGTTATCAAGACAGGTTATTTATCTTATTCCTTTATTGTTGATTTTACCAAATTTATTTAATTTGAATGGTGTCTGGCTGGCAACAGCAGGATCAGATTTGCTTGCTGCTATAACTTCAGCAACTGTTTTATATGTATCATACAAGAAATTTAATAAAAAAATGAATTTATAATATAATTATAAATAAATAAAAACTATATAAATTAAATACGGCTAAATTATTTTAATAATTAGCATAAATAAATAATAATTTTTTTTCATAGAGTTAATATCTCGAATAGTAATGGCAACATTACTATTTTTTTTTATTATAGTATAAAAACACTTCATTTTTACAAAATCTCAAAATTTATTTGTATAAAATATTACATATCCTCATATTTTTTATTTAGATTATTACATATTCTCAAAATTTATTTATACTAAATATTACATATTCTCAGAATTTTTTAATTTTGAGCTGCCAGTACAACAATATAAAAATAGTTTGTCCAAATGCTGCTCTATTATATCATCAAAAAAAAAGAGCAGATAAACTGCTCTTTTTTATCATATAATCTAATAATATTTATTTATTAATATCAGATGCGTTTTTATATGTTTTTATCTAAAGAAACATTGTCATAAAAACAGGAACACAGAGCAAATCCTGCTCTTTTCTCAAATCTTTTGGATAAATCATATATCTATTGCCAATACGGCTGGAAAATTTCTTGTAGAACTTGTCAAGCGAAGTATGGCTTTTATATCCAGACGACTTCACCTCTATTGGACAAATTTTGCTGCCTCTTGAAAGAATAAAATCTATCTCGTAGTTGTGATTGCCGTTTTCTGTCGGCCAAGTATAATAAAACAATCTATTTCCTGATGCTGTAAGCATCTGTGCTACAAGATTCTCATAGACATATCCAAGATTAGCAGAAAGTTTGTCGGACAATAGTTTTTTGTATATTATATTTTCCGTGGAAGACTTATCCCAAAAAGCAAGCGTAACAAATAGACCTGTATCGCAAAGATACATTTTATATTTGCTGTATTCAGTATACATTGGCATTCCTACATTTGGATTATTAGCATGATGTGCAAAGACAACGGTTTGACTGTCTTCCAGCTCTTTAAGCAATTCGGACATTGAATCTTTACTCACACGTTTTTTTAGTACTTTATTAACTTGATAACGAGAAGCATTATTATAAAGCTGTGCAGGAATGCTGCTGAACAACTGCGACACCTTTCCTGTTTGATCGATTTTCTGGAAATCATCGTTATACAATTCCAATATTTCACGCTTTTTATTATCAACATCGGTAAGATTATTGGTTTGAATATAGGTCTCAACTGCCTGCGGCATACCTCCGACAAGGATATAGAGACGCAGATTCCTCATCATTTTTCTACATACTTCATCACCCAATGATTTACGGGATTTAAAAGATTCATGCAGCATTGGAATACTAACATCATCACCCAATGCCCAACGAAACTCTTCATAATCCATTGGAAGCATTGTAATACGGGTTTCTTCGCTCGGAATTACAATATTCTGTACATTCTTTTTGATAGACAAAAGTGAGCCTGTTTCTATATAGTCATAACGACCATCTTTCACCAAATATTTGATAGCTTGCCGTACTTCTGGACATTTCTGAATCTCGTCGAAGATAATTACAGAACGTCTTTCATACAGCTTTACACCATAGATAAACTGCAACTGCATAAAAAAGTCATCTCTGTTCGATATATGTTTCACAGCTTCCCAAACAGCATCTGGTGCATCTGCAAAATCAACAGTAATATAAGAATCATATTCTCTTTTTGCAAACTCTTCGGCAATGGTTGATTTGCCAACACGTCTGGCACCTTTGATCAAAAGAGCCGTTTTGCCTTTTCGCTCACGCTTCCATTGAAGCATATCTTCGTATATCTTTCTCTTGAATACCAATCGTTTACTAATCATTTTCATTTTTGTCTATTTCAAATACAAAAATACAATATTTTTACAAAATCTCAAAATTTATTTGTATAAAATATTACATATCCTCATATTTTTTTCATTCAGATTATTACATATTCTCAAAATTTATTTATACTAAATATTACATATTCTCAGAATTTTTTAATTTTGAGCTGCCAGTACAACAATATAAAAATAGTTTGTCCATATGCTGCTCTATTATATTAGCCAAAAAAAAAGCAGTTTTTGAAACTGCTCTTTTGGTATTTAATTTTAATTAAAATAAGTGTCTAAATTTTTCAAAATATGCCATCAGCTTATCAATCAGGATTTTTTTCTTTTTGTCTCTTCCACCGCCAAATCTTGATATTGGAGGCATGATTTTATCGATATCAGTACCTATTGTCTTCAATTCATCATCTCTTAAGGAGCGTTCCATAAATTCCTTTGTTTCCTCTGGTTTAAGGTTTTCCGACTTAATGATGGTTTCTAACTCTTGATCTTTTTGCTGTTTTGTATATTCCTGCCATTCATCATGGATATTTACATCTTCTATATTATTCAAGCTGTCAATAAATGATATAATCAATTCTTTTTTGCTTCTTAGTTCAGGACTTGCCGCTACAGCCTTTTGAATAGCAACAAGCAAATCTTTGTCTTCCCTATTGCTTTTGCGGTATTTATTAGCGCATACAAGAATATAATCAATATTGACTTCTACCTGTTTTATAAGTTCCGTTTCAAAAACAACGTCATCTGTTATATCTTTCAATTCTGCGCTTGCTCGTATGCGTTTCCATTCATCTTTAAGATCTTGATATTTTCCAAGATAATCCTGCCAATCACGTTCGCTGATTATCTCTTTGCCTTTAAAATCATCGAAATTCCAAAGCAAATTTCTAATTCGCAGGAAACATCCAAATAGGTTTATAAATTCTTTCTGATTCAATTCGCCTATAATCTGCGGCATAGTTACAGGAAACTTCGATTGAAGTTCTTCAAGTATATCGACATAACCTTTTGCATACTCACCGTTATCAGCTGTATAGCCATAATAATAATCTTCAAACTTTCTAATAAGAACTATACCGCCTGCCTTTTTGTCTCCAAAAAGAGAAATTGCCGCATCTACTCTATTTTTCAAATTGCGAAAGCATACAATATTACCAAACATTTTGACGCTGTTTAGAATGCGGTTTGTTCTGCTAAACGCCTGAATCAAGCCGTGCATCTTCAATTCTTTGTCTACCCACAAAGTATTAAGCGTGGTTGCATCAAATCCAGTCAAAAACATATTAACAACTATAAGCAGATCCAGTTCTTTATTTTTCATGCGAAGCGATACATCTTTATAGTAGTTTTGGAATTTGTCGCTTGATGTGTCATAATTTGTATGAAACATCTGGTTATAATCTTGAATAGCGCCCTCTAAAAAATCCCTTGAATTTTGATCAAGAGCGGATGTATCTTCAGAATTTTCTTCGTCCAGCATTCCATCTACTTCTTCCTCATTAACAGCATAGCTGTATATGACTGCAATATTCAACTGCTTGGAAGGATCTTTCTGCATAATCCTGCGAAATTCATCATAATACATTTTCGCCATCGGAACAGATGATACTGCAAAAATAGAATTAAATCCAGATAGACTTTGTTTTCTCCTTATTTCTTCCACTTTGCCTCGTTCAGCTGAAGCCACTTCTGATATATTGGTTAATGCATTATAAGCATATTTTTTATCTCCTCGATATGTCTTTTGATCAAAATGATCCAAAATATAATTAACAATCGATGATATTCTTTCTGGAGCTTCATACGCTTTTTGGCGGTCTATGCCTATCACTTCTTCGTCTTCAATATCATTTTCAAGACCCATCGTTTTTATATAATCTACTCGGAACGGAAGGACATTTTTGTCATTGATGGCATCGACAATAGTATATCTATGAAGCTGATCGCCAAAGGTCTGCTCTGTTGTTGCGTAATCCATATTTTTCAAGCTGACGCCGGCATTTGCAGGAAAAATAGGCGTACCGGTAAAGCCAAACATGTAATATTTCTTAAAATGCTGAACAATCGAAGTGTGCATTTCGCCAAATTGGCTGCGGTGGCATTCATCAAAAATTATTACAATCTGTTTGTTATATACATCATGCTCCTTGTTTTTTCTGATAAAGGACGTTAGTTTCTGTATGGTCGTAATGATTATATGCGATTTGTCATCGGAAAGCTGTTTTTGCAAAACCGCAGTAGATGTATTGCTGTTCGCCGCGCCTTTTTCAAAACGGTCATACTCTTTCATGGTTTGGTAATCCAAATCTTTTCTATCAACGACAAAGAGCACTTTGTCAATATAATCCAGCTTAGTTGCAAGACGCGCTGTCTTGAATGACGTCAAAGTTTTTCCTGAACCTGTAGTATGCCAAATATATCCGCCCGCTGCAATTTTCCCGTATGTCTTGTAATTATGAGCTATCTCAATGCGGTTGATTATTCGCTCTGCCGCAGTAATCTGGTATGGTCTCATAACCATCAGCATTTTTTCGGAAGTAAATACACAGTACTTGGTCAATATATTCAAAATAGTGTGCTTGGCAAAAAATGTTTTTGTAAAGTCTATCAAATCTGGAATAACTTGATTTTCCGCATCCGCCCAAAAAGATGTAAACTCAAAACTGTTGCTTGTCTTTCCCCGCTTTTCCCTGCTGGCTTTGGCGTCTTTTATAGCATTATATCTGGTGCTGTTGGAATAATATTTGGTATTCGTTCCATTGCTTATAACAAAAATCTGAACATATTCATACAATCCGCTTCCCGCCCAAAATGAATCTCTCTGATAACGCTCTATTTGATTAAACGCTTCCCTGATAGGAACGCCGCGCCGCTTCAACTCAACATGAACCAAAGGAAGACCGTTTACAAGAATAGTAACATCATAACGGTTATCGTAATTTGCACCATCTGATTTGCCAACAACATATTGATTTATGACTTGAAGGCGGTTGTTGTGAATGTTGGTCTTATCAATCAAGGAAATATTTTTTGACAATCCGTCGTCTTTCTTCAATACCTGAACATAATCTTCTTGTATTTTGCGTGTTTTGTCCTCAATGCTGTCGTTTTTATTTGCTATGGCATCGGTGAAAAACCGATCCCATTCGCTGTCGCTGAATTTATAATGATTCAGCGTTTCAAGCTGAGTTCTTAAATTCGATTTTAGGTCTGCTTCTGTATGTATATCCAGATAAGTATAGCCCTGCTCGCAGAGCATGCGGATAAATTCTTTTTCCAAAGCAGCCTCGCTTTGATACTGGTCTGAACGCTGTTTTACTGGCTCATAATTAGCAACCACCGTATTATCATTTGTCTGCGCCACAATATTAAAATATGGCATAAATCTTTCTCCTTGTCTTTATTTTTCCTTGAAGTTCAATAATTTGTCCCTATAATACTCGTATTGTTTTTGCCTTGCCGCTATTTCTGCAGGCAAGCCTTCTGATATATCATTACAAAGATGATCAAATTTTTCTATAACTTTTATTAGATCAGCCTGTTTTTTTAAATCAGGCAATGGAATCAATAGTGTACGCATTTTTTTTAATGAAATACTTTTCACAGTTCCACCAGAAATTTTTTTCATATATTCTTCTCTTATCCTTCCTGTCATTAAAATATAATGTAAAAACTCTGGCATAATATATTTCTGATTTGGTTTTATAGCATATACACTTTCATTAATATTCCAATTAGTTGGTTCTTCAAACAGTACAGCCGTCTTTCCTATTGTTCCAGTTCCAGAAAATAGAACATCACCTTTTTCAAGATTAGATCTGTTATTACATAACTTAACAGCTTCATCATTAATTTTATCAGTTTTTTCAGAAGGAATAATTTTTCCATTCTGCATTTCTTTTATTGTGATATAATAATTTTTAGCATCCTTTGTATTAAGTTTGAAAAAATGTCTTGGATTAAGTCCTGTATTTAAAGATATTATAACATCATCAAGCTGTACATAAGCATATCCAAATACATACTGTAAAATCTTTATTTCATCTTGTCTGTTGTCTGTTGTCTGTTGTCTGTTGTCTGTTGTCTGTTGTCTGTTGAGACAGTTCCTGTCTCAACAAATGTTAATAATAGATCTCTATAGTATTCATATTGTTTTTTGCGAGCATCTATTTCTGCAGGCAACCCAATATTAAAATCAGAACAGAATGTTTCAAAGTTATCTAAAACATTTACAAGTCTTTTTTGTATTTTCAAAGGAGGTACAGGAATTTTTACATCTTCCATTTTTTTCTTTGATACATTAAATCTTGTTACACCACTTGCTGTTCGAATAAGTTGTGACCTTAAATTTTTAGATCTAAACAAATACTTTGTAAAATCAGGTAAAAATAATTCAGGATCATTAAATCTATATCCAAAACAAAAACTATTAAGATATAGTTTTTCATCTGTTTTTGTAGTTAATACAGATGACATTCCACATTCATCTGGAGTTTCTGATGAACCTGTAAAAAGTACATCACCATATTGAACAGTATTTTGTTTTTCTCCTTCTGAAATTTTTACTCTATCATCAATATCTAATTTTAATGCTATATTTGAATATACATTCTTATAGGTTATAAGTGTTGCATTGCCATCTTTGAAATCCTCTTTAGATTTTCCAGAAAGACCACCATAAAATTTACCCAATTCACCAAGTTTTTCCTTTGGTATATCCTCATCAAAAGACAACAGTTCATCTCTATAATATTCATACTGCTTTTTCCGTTTTGCCAGTTCCGTTGTAAGTTCCGTTGTAAGCATCGTAAAATTGTCCAAAATGCGGACAATTTCACGCTGCACCTCCAATGGAGGTACAGGAATCTTAAAATTTTCTATAACCTTAGCATTCAAATTATTAATTGTTGATGATGCTATGGCAAATCTAATATATTCTCTAAATCGTTGACTTGTTAAATTATGAAACATAAATCTTGATAAAACATCATTATTCTTCATTCGAATAACAGCCATAAATCCACCAAATGCATATTTCATATCAGAATTAATATAAGCTACTTTTCCTATATGTTCCTTACTTCCACTTCCTGCACAGATAAAAATATCACCTTTACATAAAAATTGTGTTTCTTTTATTTTAACAGTTTTATTTATATATTTTATTTCTTCAAAGTTTAATGAATTCTTTCCTAACGTAATATTATTAGCTCTTAGAACAGGTATTCCTTCAGAAGATTTATCTTTTATCTCATCGTCTTTTCCATAAGTAACTCCCCTAACATAATCTGCAATATCAAAGAAACTTTTATACTCCACACCATTAGGACAAAGCTCAGCAATCAATTCATCTATTTTACTCATAAGCCTTGTCCTCCTTCTATGTCGGCAATAATCTTGTCTATTTCATCTCGGAGGAACTGCTCACGAGCAACAATTTCTTTTATTTCCGCATTCAGCTTTGCTATATCTATTTTTTCTCTTGTATCTCTTTGTTCAACGTACGTGCTTACAGAAAGATTATAGTTTTCTGCTTTAACCTCATCATACGAAGCCAACCTGCAAAAATACTATTTATCCTCACGCTTATCAAAAGCATTTACTATATTGTCCAAGTTCTCAGGCGTCAGCTTGTTGTTGTTTGTTACCTTAACGCATTCATTAGACGCATCAATAAACAATATGCCGGTTTCCTGCTTGTTTTTTTTCAAAACCATGATGCAGGTTGCTATCGAAGTTCCAAAGAAAAGATTGCTTGGAAGCTGAATCACGCAATCAACATAGTTATTGTCAATCAAATACTTTCTAATTTTCTGTTCTGCACCGCCTCTATACATAATTCCTGGAAAACATACAATAGCGGCAGTTCCATTTGACGCAAGCCATGCCAAAGAGTGCATAATAAAAGCAAGGTCTGCTTTGCTTTTAGGAGCCAGTACGCCAGCTGGCGCAAATCTTTGATCATTGATAAGCGTTGGATCGTCATCGCCCGCCCACTTGATGGAATAAGGAGGATTTGAAACAATCAATTCAAATGGTTCGTCGCTCTTATGCGCTGGATGAGTCAAAGTATCTCCGCAGGCAATATCAAATTTGTCAAAACCTATATCATGCAGGAACATATTGATGCGGCACAAGTTGTATGTTGTAATATTGATTTCCTGTCCAAAGAAGCCAAGCTCAACAGCATCCCTGCCTAAAATTTTCTCAGCTTTCAATAGAAGCGAACCAGAACCGCAGGCAGGATCATATACTTTATTTATCTTTTTCTTTCCAACTGTCCCAAGACGCGTAAGAAGTTCAGAAACATCAGCAGGCGTAAAGAATTCACCGCCTGATTTTCCAGCATTTGACGCATACATAGTCATAAGATATTCATACGCATCGCCAAACGCATCTATATCATGATCTTTTACAGAACCTAAATTCATGGCGGCAACGCCGTCCAACAATTTGGCAAGCCGATCATTTCTCTGTGCGACAGTGTTTCCCAGCTTTTTGCTGTTCACATCGAAGTCATCAAACAGACCGGTAAAATCAGCCTCCGACTGGCTTCCTTTTGCAGAATTTTCTATATTGTTGAATATGCGTTCCAGCGTTTCATTCAAATTAACGTCTTTGGCGGCATTGACTCTGACATTGCAGAACAGCTCGCTTGGAAGAATAAAAAATCCTTTTCCTTTTACAAGATCTTCCCGCGCTTCTTCTGCCTCTTCATCAGAAAGATTTTCATAATTAAATTCTGCATTTCCAAAATCATGTTCATTCTTATTAATATATGCAGTTAAATTCTCAGAAATATACCGATAAAACATAGCTCCAAGAACATAATTCTTGAAATCCCAGCCATCAACCGCTCCGCGCAGTTCATTGGCTATCGCCCAAATGGCGCGGTGCACTTCTTCTCTTTCTTTTTCTTTCTTGCTGTCAACCGCCATATTTGTTCCTTTTTTTTTATTAAAAATTAGTACAAAAATACAATTTTATTTAAAAAAAATAATATAAATTTTTCTAATAATAATAACTAATTTTAAAATAAAAAAAGAGCAGATAAACTGCTCTTTTTAATAATTTATGTTATTAATTACATCAATCAAAATATAACAATATCAATCTATTTAGCCATCATAGCTTTAAGATTCATAATATTAGGAATAGGAGTAGGATCAACGCCGTTCATTACAGCAAGATAAAAGCTGACCCAATCACCGATGCAGATTAAATCAAAGAATTTAACCAAATCATCTTCACCATTGGCTTTTAATTCTAAAGTATCAATTCCATTATTCTTTATTACACTGTCAGCCAGCTTCATAGCATTTTTAATCAAATCTAAATCGCTGTTATCCTTTAAGAACAAAACAACAAATCTATTTATGAGATCTTTAGGAACAGACCAGCCATTGATTTCATTATGGTTTGCTTCAGGGAACAGATTGCCAAATGCTGCCGCATTTGCATTTTCCTGAATTTGAGCGCGCCAACGCAGATTAGGAGCTTCCAATCGGTTAGAAGAATAAACAACAGGAATTTTATTATAAAATCTTTTAGCTATATTAATTGCAATATTATCATCAGAAATTACAGAATAATCAAAACGAGGATCATTTTTTCTGTTGATTAATTCTTCTACAGTCTTTGAAACTGCATTCCCGTCCAAAATATTATGACGTACAAGAACGTAAAGCAAATGGAAGAAAGAATATACTAAAGAACATCTTGGCATCATACCTTTAGGCAGATAAAGAATAGGCATATTTTCTTCCTTAAACATAGCTTCCAATTTACCGCCTGATGTTACAGCGATTATATTCTTTGTTTTCTTCTTTACAATATTTAATGCAGTCAGCGTTTCATCTGTGTTTCCAGAATAAGAACTTGCAAAAACACAGGTATTTTCATTTATAATATCAGGAATATCGTTTCCACGAATAACCTTGACGCTGATATTAGCTGTTGATTTATTGTTTACAAGAAGATTCTTTAATATTTCACCGCTAATAGCCGAACCGCCAATTCCTAAAATTACAAAATCAGTTGGTTTATTTATAGGAAAAACAGCATTATTTTCTTTTGCATTATTGACAGCTTTTTCAAGGTGCAGCCAATAGTCTTTTAATAATTGATACATATTGTCTGTATCAACATTTTTAATAGCTTCTAAATTAATATTTTCCATAAGTATATATAATAATTGTTAATTAGTCTGATGTTTTATTTTGTTTTTTCTTCCTTAATTCAATAATAATACCACCGATAAGAATGAGAATCAAGAAAATATTTGAACAAGTACTTAAAGTTTTTCCTAACTCAAATTTTTCTGAAATAAACTTAAATTCAACAGTATGATTTCCAGCAGGAACAACAACAGAACGAAGAACAAAGTCTGTTTTATATATTTTTGTTTCCTTCCCGTCAATATAAGCTCTCCAAGATACAGGATAATACATTTCAGAAAGAACTAATAAATGTTGTTCTTTGCTTTCAGTTTCTATTTTGATATATTCATTTTTGTAATCTACTATATTAGCTTTAGGAGCATTTATTTCAAGATCAAAATGAGCAGTATCATTGCTTGCAGGATTAGCAGAATCTGCCTGCAATGCCTGTTGCTGCATCAACTTGTATTGTTGTTCTACTTCAGCTTCGTATGCGTGTGAAGGCTGAATTTCAGATTCCAAATTTTCTTCAATATAAGCAAGAGTTTTAGGATTGAAATCACCATCTTTTAAGTGATTCAAGATATTCATAGGCTTTTCTACCTTGACAGAATCAACAAAGAATGCACGCTTGCAGTAACTATTGTTATAATAAACAAAAGCGCCAGTTTGTCTTGACTGGAATAAAGGCTGAATACCTCCATTTAGCTGTTGAGGAACAATAATATATTTTGCGTTTAATAAGCTCCACAAGAATGGACTTGTAACATTGGAAGTTGAACCTTCGCAGCAAACGTCAAGCATATCTTGATAAGTACGAAGTTTAGCTGAATGATAACCATTTATATTTTCAATCAAGAAATAAGCATCTGAGTTAGCAATCTGACTTGATAAGTCGCAGACTATAAATCTTTCATTTTGTCTATCTTTCAATACGAAATCAACTACATCAGTATAAGCAAAAGGTTGTTTTTCTATGTTTTTATCAACAACTTCCATTGGTCTATAATCCACTCTCCATAAATCAAAGATAACAAGAATAGACATCATAACCATGAAAACAAGAGTAGAAATTTTCTTGTTGATGAACATATAAATTAAAATAGAAACAACAATACAAAGCAGACCAATAACCAACCAATCGCTTACAGTATTGTCCCAAATGAATCCAGATAATTGTTGAGCTACGCCTTCGCCGTATCCTTTTAATGTAGGAGAATTAATTATATTTTGAACATAACTGTATTCAAATCCAACTATGAAGATAAGTCCAGCAGCAACAAAAAGTCCAACCATAATGAAGAATACTTTTAAAGGATTTTTTTCCTTTTTGCTGATTTGCTTAAAGTCTCCATATTTTTCACGTAAATTCATAATTGCAGTAATACCGTATCCAGCTAAAACAGGAATACAAATCTGCATAAGCACTAAAGACATACTCGGCGCTCTAAAACTGCTGAATTTAGGGAAATGATAGAAGAATAAATCATACAAAACAGGAAATGTATATCCGAAAGAAAGCAATAATCCAAATATTGAAGTTATAACCATTGCTTGTACAAAAGGATCTTTCTTAAAATAATATATACATCCTAATATAGCAAGGAATAATACAAAAGTACCCATATAAGGAGCTGCATCTTCAAAAGGCTTTTGTCCCCAATAAGTCATTATCTTTGTTTCACGTCCATTAGTAAGAGGTCCAGAATAATCAACTTTTCCAAAACCATGATATGCAGGAACTAAGAAATCAATCATTTCACCTGGACTGAAAGACCATTTTGTAGCATATTCATAATCTTGTCCAGCTGCTGCCTGAGCATCAGCGGTATTGGCACCAGCATTTGCCTGCTTAACTATAGAAGAAGAACCTCTGGTAGAATATGGAGTATATTCCAAAACAGACAAATACTTATCAGAAGACATCAAAAAAGCAACACCTGTTGCCACTAAGAAAACAGCAGCAGAACGAAGGATAGGTAAAAATTTTGTTTTTCCTATAATAGAATTTATTATATCTATAACTAAATATATAAATAATGCACATGCCAAATAGAACATCATCTGAACATGCCCGCCTTCCATCATAATATGCATACATAAAATGGTAAGAGCTATATTTAATATAGAACATTTTTCTTTCAGCTTGTCATACATTATAAAAAGATAAGGTGCCATCATGACAGTTAATGGCTTTGAATTATGCCCTATCATCATCCAAATTACAATTCCAGTACCAAACGTCATTGCAATAGATGTGAAAAAGGCTGTCCATCTCTCATGCTTATGCTGCCTCATTAAAAAGAACATTCCCGCACCAAAGACAAGATACCAGAATGCCATTTTTGCAGTGTTGCTGTCAAAAAAAGATCCTACAAATTTACCAACACCATATATAGCATATATTGTAACGTCCCAATAACGAGATGCAGCTTCCATCATGGCCGCCATTCCCGGCATACCACTGAAAATATAAGGCTGCCATAACGGGAAATCACCTTTTTGTTCTTTATATGTAATAAAACTTGCAGGGCTTATATTATCACTTGCTCCCCAAAAACTTCCATTAAATATACCATCACGGAAGAAAAATATTAATAAAACAGCCAATACTATAATAAATGCAGGCGTTTTATATTTTTCTGGAATTAAAG
>JAFRQN010000231.1 GCA_017428585.1 Bacteroidota bacterium
ATCAACTTGTTGAATATGTTGAGAAATAGAGTAGTATGAATAATGCAGTATATCGCCTTTTAAATGTATAGGCTGCATATCAGAATCAGAAAACATATAAACATCATGAGGATTTATACCAGTCCAGTTTCCCAACCGTCTATCAAATATACGCAGTTTTACATCAGGATACCATCCGCAATGCCTTATCCATTTACCGCAGTAATTAGTAAATCGATTCATTGAATATCCTGGAGACTGCCAATTTTTCTTAATTACTTTTATAGACTCTATTAAAGTATTATCAGGAGCTTCATCAGCATCAAGAGAAAAAATATAATCATTCGATGCCTGTGTAATAGCATAATTTTTTTGTTCAATATAACCATCAAAATTATGCTCTATAAATTTAATATTAACATAGTTAGAACAAATTTGTTTAGTATCGTCTGTCGAAAAACTGTCAACTACAACAATTTCATCCGCTATATCCAATACACTTTCTATACATCTTTGTATGTTTTTCTCTTCATTATAAGTTAAAATTACAACTGACAGTTTAATACTTTCTTCTGATTTCATAATATATTATTGCATTATTAAAAAAGAAGTAGTTTATAATCAAAACCAACTACTTCTTTTTTTTTAATTTTCCATTCAATAATAGATAAATTATATTATTAACTTATTCAATATTTTGGATTTGTTCTCTAACACGTTCCAATTCTTCTTTAGCTGTTACAACATATTGTGATATAACTGCATCATTAGCTTTAGAACCTATCGTATTTATTTCACGATTAAACTCTTGAAGCAGGAAATTAATTTTTCTTCCAGCTGGTTCTGGACTCTTGATTGCTTCAAAGAAAAACTTAAAATGAGATGCTAAACGCACGCATTCTTCTGAAACATCAAGTTTATCAGCCAACAATACAATTTCCATTTGAAGTCTATGTTCATCAATCTCATCGCTGTCAAATATTTGAGCAATTTTATTTCTTAATTTTTCACGTTCTTGAGGAATACGGTTTTGTGAAATTTCCTGTATTTTTTCAACTATGCCTTGAACTTTTTTCATGCGTTGTACAATATCTTTTGTTATATTTTTACCTTCACGAAGACGCATTGTATCAAGATTTTTAAGACTTTCTTTTAAATTCTTCTTTAATAATTCTATTAAAAACTCTTCATCTAATGTATTGTCATTCTGGGAAATAATAGAACTAAAATTAAGCAAATGATTTAGATTTATAGCATCTCTAAATTTAAATTTCTTTCTTAATTGAGTTAATTCATCATAGCATTGTTGAGCAATATCTTGATTTATTGCAAATTTCTTTTCTGCATTGTCTGATTCAATACTAATGTAAACTGATACAGAACCACGAGAAATTTGTTTTCTAAATAAATCACGCAGTTCAATTTCTTTCGAAGATAATTGACGAGGCATTCTAAAATTAATATCAAAACCCTTTCCGTTTAAGCTTTTGATTTCAACAGTAAGTTTTATTCCATCTGATGATGTTTCAACTTTGCTGAAACCTGTCATACTTTTCATCATAACTATATTTATTCCTAATTATAATTGACAAATAAAATAAAATTTATACAATATTTATTAGATATTTAATAGAATACATTTATTTTATAATAAAATACAAAATTATATTGTATCGCTTGCTTCGGCATATACATCGTTAGTTTCGCACAATCTAACTTTTATTCTTTCGATGTTATTATATGATTTTAATTGTTCCTTTAACAATTTAAGCAAATGCAAAGCGATATTTTCTGCTGTAGAAACAAATGGAACCAAATAAACTTTAAAATTATTGTTTATCAAGAAATCACGGACAATATGATCTGTTTCTTCGCATAAAAAAGCATGATTCAAAGGTTCTATTATTTTGTTTACTATTTTAGTTAAATCAAAATAATCTATTATCATATTGTTTTTATCCAATGATCCTTCAAGCTCCACACACATTTTATAGGAATGTCCATGCAGATTTTTGCATAGTCCTTTATGATGTGGAAGCCTATGTCCCATTTCCCAATAAAATTCTTTAGCAATTTTCATTATAATTTAATATCTTGATTATTTTTATCTTTTGAATATTTAACTGTAATTATAGAATTCATGCCGCCGCGGGTACTCCATTCGCTTATAATTTCCATTTCCAATGGATCGCATGCAGCAACAAGATCATCTAATATTTTGTTTGTTACGTCCTCATAAAAGATACCTTGATTTCTGTATTCCAAAAAATAATATTTCAAGGATTTTAATTCAATACATATTTCATTTGGAATATAACGAACGGTAATAGTTCCAAAATCAGGCAGTCCAGTAATAGGGCAGACTGAAGTAAATTCAGAATTAATATGTTCGACTATATATCTTCTATTAGGCGATGGATTAGGAAAAGTTTCTAATTCTTTCATATATATATTTTATTTATTGATTAAAAGTCTTTAATTAATTGTTTTCGTTGTTTTCTTCATTAAAACTGGTATATGTTTCATGCAAAATTTTAACATCTGCTATATGTTCTGAATATCCATGATAGTATAAAATATCAAAAATCTTTTCAAGATATTGTCTTACATCTTCTGACCAGCACCAAAACTTTTTGCCTGTTCTAATATAGCAGTCGTCATAATCATCAGATATATGTTCATGATCATGAAGCAATCCTGCAAATTCTTTGGTAAGTTTAACAGCATTTGCAACATTTTCTTCATTCTCATTGTTTACTATCCAAAATCCTGCAACCATAGGAATTTCAAACGTATCGTACCAATCCTCTGTAAGATCAATATCAAAACAGGTATCTGATATTTTTTTATTGCTGACAATTATATCCGCTTCATCTAATTTATTAGTTAAAACAGGAGTAATATTGAATCTTTCAGAAAGCACAAGTTTTGCTGCAACTATCATAAATTCGTTTATCTCTTCAAAATAAATTTTTTCAAGAGATTCTTTGTTCTGCTTTATATTAATAACAAGCGAATTTGTATAATCTTCCATTATCAGCATATTAGTCGGCACAATTCTAAAATCGCCTTTAGTAATAACAGATGTATAAACCAATGGAGAAATTAAAGCCAAATCAAAATTATTTTTCTTGATTTCATCTATGCATTTTAATTCAGACATTACTTTCTTTTCATAAACAGTCTCGTCTAAATTGCTATATAACGGCTGCAACAATTTATTATTAGATATTAAAATTTTTTTCATATTATTTGTTTCGTTCTATTACATAATGAGCAAATGCAATTAAAGAATTTTTTGCTTCTGATTCTGGTATATGTTTTATACAATCTACAGCTTTATCAACAAATTTTTCTGCCTCTTTCATTGCATAATCAATACCGCCAGATTTAACAGTAAAATCTATAATTTCATTTATTGTTTCAGTGCTTATTTTTTGTGCTCTTATTTTAGACAAAATCTCTTCTCGTTTGGAATCAGATGCTTTTGACAAAGCATAAATTAAAGGCAGAGTCAGCTTGCGTTCTTTGATATCATTTCCAACTGGTTTGCCGATTGTATTGCTTGTAGATATATAATCAAAAATATCATCTCTGATTTGGAATGCCATTCCAACATATTCGCCATACTTCTTCAAATTTTCTATATAAATACTTTTCCCATTTGTAGCGGTATATGCACTTATATAGCAGCATGATGAAATCAAAGACGCTGTTTTAGCAAATATTATTTTATAATATATCTCTTCGTCAAATTCTACTTTATCACTTTGCTGTATTGCCAATAATTCGCCTTCGGTCATTGTTTCAATAGTTTTGAAGCATATATCAAGGAATTTGAAATCCTTATTTTTTAATGCAAAACGCAAAACATGAGATATAATAAAATCACCTGACAATACTGCAATTTTATTATTCCATCTTGCATTTATAGATGGCTTCCCACGTCTTTCCAAAGATTCGTCAACTATATCATCATGAATTAATGTAGAAGTATGAAGCAATTCAACCATAGCAGCATTGTCATAAATCTGTTCGTTTATACTGCCTAAAGCAGATGCAGCCAAAAGCATTAAATTAGGACGGAGTCTTTTGCCTTTGTTATCTGAGATATAATTAAAAACATCTCTTAGAAGCTGAATATTTGAGTCTAAAAGATTGTTTAAGTATTTTTCAAATTCAACTTGTAATGTATTTATTGGCAATAATATTTGCGAAAGAGTCATATTTTTATTTATTTTTTTATTTCTTATCTGCTTATCATAAATGATTTGCTTGAATCATTTATTTTTATAAAATAACTTCCATTAGCAAGATTTGATATATCAAATTCTTTTTCTTTGTCAATACTGGAAATGAAAACCAAGTTTCCGTTTATATCAAAAATCTGAACCAATGAAGGCATATTGTTTATAGATTTATTTTCATATATGATATTAATCTTGTCATTTATAATTGGAAGCGGAGAAGCAATGCGTATTTTGCTTTCAACTGATTTATTCTCTTTTACAGCGCTGTTTTCCAATGCTTTCATTATAGCAAGAGCATCAACTTTTCCCCAGCCCCAAATACTGTTTTTATTTATTTTTGCATCACCTGTAAATTCATCATTTACAGCTGTTATTCTCAAAATATCTTTTATTTCTGATTGAGTCAATTTAGGATTAATCTGAAGCATTAAGGCAACAACTCCGCAGACGTATGGCGAAGACATAGAAGTACCGCTCATTGCAT